>CAUQNY010000119.1:0-2552 GCA_963519425.1 uncultured Capnocytophaga sp. | reverse complement strand
TCCTACAAATAAGGAAATTAGAAAACAAGTTGTTCAGTCCTTGAACAACTTTGTTCAAAGGGTGAACAAAACTGTTCAGTCCTTAAACAACTATTTGCATACCCAACAGAAGCTCACGAATTTTGCCCCGAAAATGATTAACAAAAAATGAAAGCCTATGCCTAAATTTATATTGAACGATGAAGCAGTGGTCAATTCGCACGGCTTTCGGATACTTACCGCAGGAATTGACCTAACACGCTTCAAACTCAATCCTGTAATGCTTGACGGACACATTCGTAGTAATCAGACCGTAATAGGAAGCTGGAAAGACATTACCATTGAAGAGGGTAAACTTTTTGCCGAACCTTTGTTTGATATGGAAGACGAAAATGCTAAACTCATAGCAGGAAAGGTTGAGCGCGGGGTTATCAAAGGGGCGAGTATGGGAATATATTTTTCAGAAAAAGATTTATCATATAAAGATAATGTGGTAACCCTTACAAAGTGTATCCTTGCTGAAGTCTCTATAGTAGCCGTACCGAGTAATGCTAACGCCTTGCGCCTACATATGGACGGCAAAGAACTTACCGAAAAAGAAATAAATGAGCTATGCCTATCATTGGCAAATACAACAATTAACACTGATAACAATATGAAGTTACAACTTACACAATTAGCCTTAGTAGCCTTGGGTATGAGTGCCAGCACTAAGGAACTATCAGCAGACGAAATAGAGTCTGCTATCTTGGCACTTTCTAAATCACGAGACGAACTGCAAGAAAAACTCACCCTTTCAGAAGAGCAGCTTAATGCTTTTGTAAATAAAGAAAAAGCACAAAAAGCAGCCCTTACTGTACAAATGCTTGACGAGGCAGTAAAAAGTGGTAAAATCACTGCCGACAAACGACAAACCTTTGCCGATTTGGCGGCTAAAGACTTTGAGTTGGCAAAAGCTACATTGGAGGCTTTGCCTGCTAAAAAGAACTTTAGCACAGGAGTAACTACACCTGCAGGAACTACTGGCGTAGCTACTATGGACGATTTTCAAAAACTCTCCTTAGATGACAAATTGGCTTTCAAAAACAGCAACCCAGAAGCCTACCAAAAATTAGTAGCTTCTATTTAAAATCGTAGCACAGCAAGCTATTTTAAATGATATTTAAAAACCTTTTAAAACAGAATTAACTATGGCAATGAATTTTCCAGAAATATGGGAGGCACGCGTACGACAAACCCTTTCACAAGGAGCCGATGCCGATTTCTTAGACGGCGTGCAAGAACTCGATGGCGATGTAACCCAAATGGGCGAACACAACGTAATTCACATCCCCACTACTGAGTTCAAACCCGATGTACTGATTAATAACAGTACCTATCCTCTCGCTATCCAAGACTACACCGACAACGAAGTAGTAGTAAAGTTGGACAAGTATCAAACAAAACCTACAAAGGTTACCGACGACCAAACTATCGGGGCAAGCTACAACAAAATTGATGCGGTTACCCGTAGCCACACCAATGAAATTAGCGTTACCAAGTATAAAAAAGCATTACACGCTATTGCTCCCGACCAAAACACCGCTGCTACCCCAGTACTAACCATTGCAGGTACTGAATGTACCTACAACGACATTATAGCCCTCAAAGCAAAATGCGATAAAGCAGGATGGCCTCTCAAAGGTCGCCGCCTTGTCTTGTGCTATGACCACTACAACTCCCTCCTTAAAGATAGAGAGCGTTTTGGTGACCAACTTATCAACTATCGCAACGGACAAACAGCCCCCGTGATTGCAGGCTTTGAAATCAAAACCTACGAACAGCACCCTCACTACAATGCCGCAGGACAAAAAATCGCTTTCGACCAAGTGCCTACAAGTACCGATAAACCCGCTTCAGTAGCCTTTGTAGTAGATGCCGTACGCAAAAAAACAGGGCTCACTAAGCAGTATTATTCCGAAGCCAAACAAGATACCCAAAACCAAGCAAACCTCTTGGCATATCGCCACTACTTTATTGCTTTGCCTTTGGAGAAAAAGTACATCGCTGCACTGAAATAATGTTTAACCCAAAAAGGAGGGGAAGCCTCAGAAAAGCCCCAAAGTAACTCAATTAGCACGCTTTTTCTGCAACCTTCCCCCCTTACTAATAACACAAACCTTATGGATACCATATTCAATGATAACCCGAATTTAGATGTAGCCTACAAAACCGCTGACGGCAAATACTTCTACACCGAAAATGGCGCACAAAACCACGCCCTCACCCTCAAAAATAAAGAGGTAAAAAAAGTAGTATGTACAGAAGATGCTACAGAAAAAGAGGAAGTAAAAAATGAGGTAGTTACTGAAAAACAGAAGCCTCAAACAGTAGAAACCATTGAACCCTCAGAGCCTTCAGAAAACCCAGAGTCTTCGGAAAACACTGATAGTTCAGAAGTTTCTGACAATTCAGAAACCCAAAAGCCTTCAGAAAACACTGATAGTTCAGAAAGATTAGAACCCTCTGAAGAGCAAAACAAACCACGTTTTGAACTCAAACCTAAAAACTTTAACAAACGCTAAACAATGAAC
>CAUQNY010000118.1:0-2571 GCA_963519425.1 uncultured Capnocytophaga sp. | reverse complement strand
GGTCTTCACTTGGTCTTCACTTGGTCTTCACTTGGTCTTCACTTGGTCTTCACTTGGTGTTCACTTGGTGTTCACTTCGTCTTCACTTCGTCTTCACTTCGTGTTCGCTTATTAGTTTTTTTAGCTTTAAATATTGCTCTCAAAGTATTGTTAGCGACTCATAATTCAATAACAATAGCAAGGCAACAAAGAGCATTCTGAGACAAAAAGCTTCTACTTTTCTTAACAACTTGTTTTCTAATCAATTATACTAAACAGTTCGGATATTATCAGAAAAAAAAATCTGCTTTTGCTTGGTTCTTTCAAAAAAACACGTACATTTGCAAAATCTAAATGAAAGAACATAAAACAATAATTTATGGCAACAATTATTAATTACGCAATTATCGTTGTTTATTGCACAGCCTTGGTAGGGATTTTTTTGTATAGCCTATCAATGTTGAACTTACTACTCAACTACCTAAAACACAGGAAACAAAACGATGAAGCACCTAAGTTTAATCTGCTTGATCCACGTGAAATTCCCTATGTAACTATTCAACTCCCTTTGTACAACGAGAAGTACGTAGTACGCCGTTTGCTAGAAAACATTGCTAAATTGGAGTACCCTCGCACTAAACTTGAAATTCAAGTATTAGATGACTCTACCGATGAGTCGGTAGCTGAAACTGCACAGATTGTTAAAGAACTACAAGCTACGGGCTTAGACATACAACACATTTGCAGAACTAACCGCGAAGGGTTTAAAGCGGGAGCCCTAAAAGAAGGGCTTGCGATAGCCAAAGGTGAGTTTATAGCTATCTTTGACGCTGACTTTATGCCACAACCTGACTGGCTAAAACGCACTGTGATATACTTTAAAGATCCTGAAATTGGGGTAGTGCAAACTCGTTGGGGACACCTAAATCGCAACTATTCTATCCTTACTAAAATACAAGCCCTTGCCCTTGACGTTCACTTCACCCTTGAGCAAGTAGGACGCAACTCTAAGGGATACTTTATCAACTTCAATGGTACAGCTGGTATCTGGCGCAAAGCTTGTATTTATGATGCAGGTAACTGGGAAGGTGATACCCTTACAGAAGACCTTGACCTTAGCTACCGTGCACAACTTAAAAATTGGAAATTCAAATACTTGGAGGATGTAGAAACTCCTGCTGAACTTCCTGTTGTAATTTCGGCAGCACGCTCTCAGCAATTCCGTTGGAACAAAGGAGGAGCAGAAAACTTCCGCAAGACAGTAAGCCGCGTTTTAGCTGCTAAGAATATCAGTTGGAAAACTAAATTTCACGGTGTGATGCACCTTCTGAACAGCTCGATGTTTTTATGGGTGTTTGTAGTATCTCTTCTTAGCATTCCTATGCTTTATATTAAAAACCAATATGGACACTTGGCTTGGATATTCCACATCACTAGTTTCTTTATTATTAGTACTGTTATTTTGTTCGTCTGCTATTGGTTTACTTATAAAAATCTACAAGGCAAGACCTTTGATGACTTTCTGAACTATGTAAAACTGTTTGTAACATTTTTCTCGGTAGCATTAGGTTTTTCTTTCCACAATTCTATTGCTGTGTTAGAAGGACACACAGGCAAGCGCAGTGAATTTGTGCGTACGCCTAAATTTAACATTAGTTCTCTAAGCGATAGCTGGAAAAACAACAAGTATATCAACACTAAACTATCGCCTAATATGATAGTTGAGTTCTTGCTAATGTTATACTTCCTTTTTGGGTTATACAGCGCAATTCGACTAAATGACTTTGGTATGTTTCCTTTCCACTGTATGCTTACCTTAGGTTTTGGATTTGTATTCTTCAAATCACTCACTTCAAAAGCGTAATTAAAAATTAGTAGTTTTAAAATAAACAAAGGGTTGTCTTGATATAAAAGGGCAACCCTTTTTAAGTAATTATAGCTAAGAATATCGCCAAGACAACCTCTTAAGAGTTCTCTATAAAAGCCTTTTAGAAAGTTTCTTCTCTGCATTTTAAAAGAAAATAGAGAGATAAACTGCAAAAGTGAATATTTATGAAGCCTTTTGCTTCAATACTAAGTTTAGATTAATAAAGTGTATAGATATGAGTACATCATTTAAAGAACAAATCGCTCCTTTTCGTTGGGTTGACCACGATAACAAAAGTTATTCGGTATGTTTAGACGTAGGGGGTTGGAAAGATGAGATTTTTGAAAGCCGAAGAGATGAGGGGTTTGAAGGAAATGGCTATGATTGGGGTTCATTAGCGTTGGTATTCCTAGAAGAAAGGAAGCCTGCTTTAAAAGAGGTTATCAACTTTGACCCTGAGGGAAGTATGTTTTGTGCTTACTCGCGGAATGCTGATGCTCTAAAAGAATTTGTCGTTTCGTTTAAAGAGGCTTGCGAAGATGAGGCTCTTATTAACGACCTTTTCTCGAGAGCTGAGCTAGACTAAAGCTGATTTTATATGAGACAGAAATTAACCTTAATTACTTTAGGTGTTCGCAACTTTCAGAAAGCTCTTAGCTTTTATGAAGGATTAGGTTGGCAAAAGTCCGATAAAAGTATGGACGATTATGCCCTTTTCCCCTTAG
>CAUQNY010000117.1:0-2604 GCA_963519425.1 uncultured Capnocytophaga sp. | reverse complement strand
TTATTTGAAGTTTTACAATGAGCTACCACCCTCATTGCGTCGGCAAAGGTACGGCAAATTTCTGAACTGCCAAAACAATTCTGAACTTTAACAAAAGTTTAACAACTCTTTTAATTCTTAAACACTCATTATTAACAAGTTAAATACTCAGTACTAAGTCAGAGAAGTGTGGCATTACTTGGTCGGCTTCTGCTAAAACTTGGGCATCTCCTACCCCTATAGCTTTCATTCCTGCTGCTTTGGCAGCCTTGATGCCAGCTGGTGCATCTTCAAAAACACAACAGTCGGTAGGTGAAAGAGAGAGGCCTTCAGCTGCTCTGAGAAATACTTCGGGATTGGGTTTGGGCTGACTGACCATTGTACCATCAACAATGGTATCAAAAAGCGGTAAAATGCTTGTACGCTCTAAAACTAAACGGGCATTTTTGCTCGCTGACCCTAAGGCTATCTTCTTGCCTTGCGCTTTCAGATGCTGCAAGTAGTAAAGTACCCCAGGCAAGAGTTCGGTAGCATCAATATGCTCTATGTACTGCAAATAGCGCTCGTTCTTGCGGAGAGCCAAGTCGTGAAATGTTTCGTCTGAGAGTGTTTTGCCCGCCCAAGCCAAAATCTGACGCAAAGATACTTCGCGGCCTATTCCTTTGAGCTGTTCGTTATGTTCAGGAGTAAGTTCAAAGCCAAAAGAGTGTGCTATTTCTTTCCAAGCTAAATAGTGATATTTGGCTGTGTCTACAAGTACTCCATCTAAGTCAAAAATGTATCCTTCCATAAGAATAAAGTAAATTAGAAAATAAGAGGACTGCCCAAAAGTGTAGGACAGTCCTCTTTGAAAAATTCCATATAGTGTACTAAACTTCTTCTTGATCTCTCAAGTGTTGAATGTACTGAGCCTTTTGGATTTCGGCACGACGACGTACAGAAGGTTTGGTGAAATGTTGTCTTTCACGAAGTTCACGCACTACACCTGTACGGTCAAATTTGCGTTTGTAGCGTTTAAGGGCTTTGTCAATACCTTCGCCATCTTTAATAGGGATTATTAACATACTTGTAACACCTCCTTTCAGTTTCGAGGCGCAAAGGTACGACATTTTTTTAAATCTGCAAGTGATGAGCGCTTTTTTATTTGCTTTCTAAGTCGGAAAAATTATAAAAAAGCTGGTGTGAGTTTACGAGATTATTTTATAGTTTGGCAGGAGAAGATGTGCCGAAATAGTATTTTTCTATCACTTCCCTTACGGATATTTGAGCGTCGTCGGTTTCAAAGAAACAGTATTCAGGAGGCAAGGATCGACAGAGCTGTAGGAGTTTCGGGTCGCGCAAGAGGGCTTCTCCAAACGAGAGGGCTATGCCGTGAGCTATAAGCGATTGGGCTACTGCAAGATTCTTGCGAAAACCGTGTATCACCCAGAGTTGCTGCGCACGGGTCTGTTTTCTAAAAGAGATGATTTCGGCATAGGCTTTCACACAATGGATGATGAGTGGTAGGCGTAATGTTTCGGAGAGGGCGATGTGTTTGTGAAAGATTTCTTGTTGTAGACTCCAAGGGGCAGAGGCGTTTTTGTCCAAACCGCACTCCCCTATCGCCCAGCAGTTAGGATGTTCGGCCAAGGGCAAAAGGGCTTGCCATTGCTCTTCCCAGTTGTGCAGGTGCCAAGGGTGAATGCCTACTGAAAAGGGCTCGGAAGTATCGGCTGTAAGGGGATACTGATGGCGCAATACGAGTGTATCGGAGGTCGAGTGCTGGGTATGGGAATGGACATCGAAGTAAATCATTGGGCAGGACGAATGATAAAAAGTTCGTTTGTTTCTTCTACTTTGGGAAAAGTTTTCAAAGAGTAGTGCTGCTCTAAGCGTGTAGCAAAAGTTCTGTTGCGGCGTGCATCGTGGTCGGTAAGGCATAAGGTATTCATCAGCACAGTTCCTTGCGGGCGCAAAAGTTGCATCAGATGGGCTACAAAAGTATCGGTAAAGAGAAAATCGGGCATCTGGTTGTCTTGAAATATATCTACGATGATGAGGTCGTAGCGCTCAGTAGTATTTTGCACAAATTGCTGTGCATCGGCTATTACGAGCTGTAGATTGGGCAGATGGTCTATTTGAAAATACTGTTTAGCTATCTGTACAATGTCAGGGTCTATTTCTACCCCTGTAAGCTTACCACAGTAGCCTATGCGGTTTACCAATGTTTTAAGGACACTTCCTCCTGCTACTCCTAGGACTAAAATGTGTTGCATCGCGCGTATGTTTCCTATTCCGATCTGTTTGAGTCCGTAGTAAAGCAGATAGCCTACTGTTCCATAGGAGTAGTTGGTATTTTGGGTGTCTAAGACTAATTGACCGTTGCGGAAAGTGAGTTCCAAGGTGCCACTCACTGCTGACGAGTGCTTGCTAAGAGTAATTGGGCAGAAGTAGCTGAATAATTTTTTCAGTAGTCTGAGGAGATTCATTAGTATTTAGAAATCAGTGAGTTATCGTAAGGGGTGAAATATTTCGGGACAAAAGTACGATTTTTTATATAAAAAACTTGCTGTGAATAAAAATATTTGTATCTTTGCACTCGGCAAGTCCTACACGACCAGCTCCTGAAAAATCCTCCAGGGTGGG
>CAUQNY010000116.1:0-2664 GCA_963519425.1 uncultured Capnocytophaga sp. | reverse complement strand
TCAATAAAACTATTTTCTGAAACACTATTTTTCTTTAGTTTCAGAGCAAAATCAAGTGCAGATACTGTAGTGTATTGCTCGTTAATTATGGGATTTTGAGTGTTTTCAGCATTAGGAGTATAGCCATTTTTTAAGATACGCTCAATGATATTTCGTAAGGTATGAATTTCTGTGTATCTACTATCAAAATCTTTATATACTTGGTTTATTTTGAAGAAAATAGAGGGTTGTTTAACCATTTTACCTTCTTCATTACGAAAGTAGTAATATACGTACCAACGCTTATATTTTTGCAGTATTTCCTCCTTTTGCTTTTCAGTAAAAGCACTTAATCGTTTCTGCTCTATAATTTTGGGGTATATTTTTGGTGCTGAATAGTTCTTCTTATCCATAAGCTTACCAGTCTTATGATTATTGACATACTCGGTTTTATACTCGGTTTCTATAAGTTCGTTTAGTATAGACATAAAAAAATACGCTCTAAGGCGTATTTTTATTAGGTTTTTACTTTTGTAGCGGGAACTGGACTCGAACCAGTGACCTTCGGGTTATGAGCCCGACGAGCTACCTACTGCTCTATCCCGCGATTTCTGAGTGCAAAAGTACAACCTTTTTTTTATATACCAAATTTTTTGGTAACTTTTTTTCTACTTTTTTAATCTTCAATGTATATACGATTGATTCTGTGTGACATAGAGGTTATTAATTCATAAGAGATAGTTCCAGCCGATTCAGCTAAACTCTCTGCAGTATGTATTTTATCAAAGACAATTACCTCATCACCCTCTTCACAAGGAATATCAGTAACCTCTACTAAAATCATATCCATACACACATTGCCTAATATAGGTGCCTTTTTCCCATTGATGAAGACAAAGCCTTTTCCTTTGCCATAGATACGGTTGATGCCATCAGCATGTCCCACAGGAATAGTAGCTGTTTTTGTGAGGTGGTCAGCAATATACCCACGGTTGTAGCCTAAGCTATCACCTATGGATAGTGTATGGATCTGAGAGATAACACTCTTAAGTGTCATAATAGGAGTAAGGTATGGCTGTAAGAGGGCGTCATTTGCAAAACCATACATTCCTACTCCACAACGTACCATATCAAACTGTGCTTGGGGATAGTTCAAAATACCAGAGGTATTGCATTGGTGATAAATCACTTTGTGCGAGAATGTGTTGTTAATCTTTTCTTGAAAGCTAACGAAGGTTTCTATCTGCTTTTCTGTAAATGCTTTTTCATTCATATCCTCTGAGGCAGCCAAATGGGAGTAAGCAGTTTTTACTTCTATTGTAGGATTGTTTTTCAGCAATTCAAGTACAGCGTCTATTTCGTTTAGGTTAAATCCTAAGCGATTGAGCCCTGTATTGCACTTTAGGTGTATAGGATATTTTTTTAACTCGTGTTTAGAAGCATAGTCTAAAAATAACTGTACTATCCGCAAAGAGTAAATAGTGGGCTCTAATTGATATTTTATAATATCATCAAAATGTATAGGCTGTGGATGTAGTACAAGGATAGGTAAACTTATACCTGCCTCACGTAAGGCAATACCTTCAGAAGCAAAAGCTACGGCAAAATAGTTTGCTAGTCCTTTTCTTTGTAAATGAGAAGCAATAGCTACTGAATTGTTACCATACGATGAAGCCTTTACAACAGCCAAGAATAGGGTAGAGGGCTTCAGTAGACTCTTTAAATAATGAATATTTTTCTCTAAATCAGTAAGGTTGATTTCTAAGATGGTTTCTTCTGTCTTCATTTATTCTTCAATTTTTCTAACATTAATCTTGTTTGTTCAGAGAGTACTAATTTGCCTGAAATGGCTGCGTTAGCAATGAGTTCTTGTGGCCAATGTTCAGTGTGTTGCCACGTGATGCGTTTCATCTCTTGTAGTGCTATAGGGTTAGATTTTAGTAAGGTAGCGATGAAGTGTTCTATAGCTTCATCCATATCATTCGTATTTTCAAAAACTCGGGCTATAAGTCCTTTTTGCTGTGCCCAATAAGCATTTTTCCACTGGTCAGGAGCCATAAAAAGTTCATTTAAGGTTGCTTGTCCTGCTTTGCGTAAGATGACAGAAGCTATCACAAAAGGACCTATCCCCAATGAAAGTTCTGATAGCTTGATATTTAAAGCTTCAGTAGCAAATACATAATCTAGGGCAGCTATCAATCCAACGCCTCCTCCTACAGCTTTGCCCTGCACGCGGCCTATAATAAGTTTTTTGCATCTGCACATTGTTAAAAAAAGATGTGCAAAACCTTCGAAAAAGCGTTTCCCTTCTTCTTCGTTATTTATTGCTAAGAGCTCATCAAAAGAAGCTCCTGCGCAAAAAGCTTTATTTCCTTCACTCCTCAGGAGTATGATACTTACATCATTGTTTTCGGAGAGTTTGTCTATTTCTTGAGTGAGTCGCTCTAAAAGTTCTAATGGAAACGCATTGGCATTTGGATGTCCAAATGTGATGATAGCCAGTCTTTTATCTATTGTTGTACACAACGAACCTTGTAGTCTATTAGTCATAGTCATAATGAATTTGCTGCAAAAGTATAATTTTTTTTATAAATACGTTTGGGAATATAAAAAAATGTTTTATCTTTGCAGCGCAAATGGGGATGTAGCTCAGTTGGCTAGAGCGTTTGGCTGGCAGCCAAAAGG
>CAUQNY010000115.1:0-2743 GCA_963519425.1 uncultured Capnocytophaga sp. | reverse complement strand
TCTCTATTTTTATCATATCTAAAAAAGCTGTCGTGAGACGGCTTTTTTGCATATACGAACTTTTTTACTACCTTTGCACACGTGTTTTAAAATATACCGTAAGTTATGGCATTCCAGTTTTTAAAAAATATCTTTTCAAAAGAAAAGAAAGAAACCTTAGATAAGGGGCTAGAGAAATCCAAGAACTCTTTCTTCGACCGCTTGGGAAAAGCCCTCATAGGAAAATCGAAAGTAGATGAAGAGGTATTAGATGATCTAGAAGAGGTGCTCATCGCTAGCGATGTAGGGGTCAATACTACCTTAAAAATCATTGAACGTATTGAAGCTCGGGTAGCTAAAGACAAATACTTAGGCACCGCTGAACTAAACAATCTTCTCCGCGAAGAAATAGCTGGTCTTCTTTCTGAAACTCATACAGGAGAAGCTACAGACTTTGGCATTCCTGCAGACAAAAAACCTTATGTAATGATGGTCGTAGGAGTAAATGGAGCAGGAAAAACTACAACTATAGGAAAACTTGCTAGCCAATTTACAAAAAAAGGACTAAAAGTAGTATTAGGTGCTGCCGACACTTTTCGTGCAGCTGCTATTGACCAACTACAAGTATGGGCTGATAGGACAAACGTGTCAATGATTAAGCAACAGTTAGGAAGTGATCCTGCATCGGTAGCTTTTGACACACTTAGCTCGGCTGTGAAACAAAATGCCGATATAGTAATCATTGATACTGCTGGACGTTTGCACAACAAAATCAACCTAATGAATGAGTTGACCAAAATAAAACGTGTGATGCAAAAAGTACTTCCTGATGCTCCTCACGAAGTTCTATTGGTACTTGATGGCTCGACTGGACAAAACGCGTTTGAGCAAGCTAAGGAATTTACTAAAGCAACTGAGGTTACTGCATTAGCTGTAACCAAATTGGATGGCACTGCCAAAGGTGGTGTTGTGATAGGCATTTCTGACCAATTCCAAATTCCTGTAAAATATATAGGGGTAGGAGAAGGCATTGACGATTTACAAATATTTAATAAATACGAATTTGTAGATTCATTTTTCAAAGGATAATAAGTTTTCTTTAGAAAAAAAAAGAATCATTTTTCATAAAACCTTGAGAAAGCATCAAGCTTTCAAAATCAGGTCGTTATGTAGAATGATTCTTTTTTAGCATTAAAAAAAAAGACTTTATTCTTTTATAAATAATTATTCGTATATTTGTCGCCAAATTTAATAAAACTAACTAACATAATTAGATATGTCAAACGACATCCGCATTCGAAAAGGGTTAGACATACATTTGGAAGGCGAAGCTGAGAAAACTACACAGCAATTACCGCTTGCCCCTTTGTATGGCATTAAACCCATTGATTTTCACAGAGTGATTCCTAAGCTCTTACTTCGCGAGGGAAATACAGTGAAAGCAGGTGAAGCACTATTCTTTTCAAAAAGTGATGAGCGTGTTTTGTTTCCCTCTCCGGTGAGTGGTACTATCAAAGAGATAGTGCGCGGCGAACGACGTAAAGTTTTAGAAATACGTATTGAGCCCGGTCAGGAACAAACCTTCAAAGACTTTGGAAAGAAAAACGTACAAGAGATGCAGGGCGAGGACATAAAGGCTCATCTTCTCGCTTCTGGTTGCTGGCCTTTCATCAAACAACGCCCTTACGACGTGATTGCTAATCCCGACAGTAAGCCTAAAGCTATTTTTGTGTCGGCTTGCAAGACCAATCCGTTAGCTCCCGATTACGATTATGTGCTCAAAGACAAAGGAGATGAGCTACAAACTGCTCTAACTGCTCTATCAAAACTTACTGCTGGAAAGGTACACGTATCAGTGTTTAAGAACAGCTCTCTTTCTCCTTTCCGCAACCTAAAAGACATTGTACTTCACAATGTTTCAGGGCCTCACCCTGCTGGTAATGTCAGCACCCAGATAGCACACATTAGCCCTATCAACAAGGGTGAAGTGGTATGGGTAGTTACTCCTCAAGACTTGGTTGTGATAGGCGAGCTCTTCCTTAAAGGCAAACTGAACCTTACCCGTACAGTAGCACTTACAGGAGCGTCTTTAAACAAACCTCATTATGTAACAGCTATCGCAGGTGCACAGATAAGTGGTGTAGTGAACAATCAAGTGAAAGATGCTACTAATACACGTATTATCAGCGGCGACGTACTTACAGGACACAAGGTTTGTAAAACAGACTTTTTAGGTTTCTATGACGACCAAATTACAGCTATCCCTGAAGGAAACGACTACGATTTGTTCGGTTGGGCAAAACCAATAGCCAACAAGCTATCTCTTACCCGCTCGCTTACATTCTCATGGTTAAACCCTAAGAAAAAATACAACCTCAACACCAATACCAATGGTGAACACCGCGCTTTTGTGGTAACAGGTTTGTACGAAGAAGTGTTCCCATTAGACATCTATCCTATGCAGTTGCTCAAAGCCTGCTTATACAAGGATTTAGACGAACTAGAAAACCTTGGTGCTTACGAAGTAGCTCCTGAGGACTTTGCGCTTACTGAATTTGTATGTGTGTCTAAGCAGCCACACCAGCAAATTATCAGAGACGGACTTGATTTAATGATTCAAGAATTAGGATAATAATTTATAAACAGTAACACATCAGAAAATGCCAAATTATTACAAGCCTTCAGGAAAATTTTCACCTATAGCTTTTGTATATCTTTTATTAGTGTGTGCTATAGTAATGCCTATTTTAGGTACTATTTATGC
>CAUQNY010000114.1:0-2767 GCA_963519425.1 uncultured Capnocytophaga sp. | reverse complement strand
TTTTTGCTGGGGTAGATAGAGAGGCTACTGAAGAAGCTCGTAACTTTATGCTTCCTTTTCCTCCCTCCTCTCCTAGTATAGCTCTGTTTAAAGATGGTGAATTAGTGCATATGTTGGAACGCCATCACATCGAAGGCAGAATGGCTGAAGCTATCGCTGAAAATCTCCAACAAGCCTATAATGAATTTTGTTAATCAATTTTCATTTCCAAAAAATCCTTTTGTGATATCTTTGGTATCACAAAAGGATTTTTTAATACTGATTAGGAATACGCTCTGCCCCTTCAATAATAAAGTCAGTTAAGCGTTGTAAGTAGATATTAATTTGTGGGTCAGTTACATTAAACAGCAATACAATTACCAGTTGCTCATTTGGGTATACTGATAGCCAACCGTAACCTCCCACTCCCATTCCTGTGTGCCCAAAATAATCACGCCCATTCCAGTCTCGCTGGTTTTGCCAACATATACCATAACTCACCTCAGTATCATCAAAAGTACATTGCTTTTTTAGCATCTCGTTTTCTATAGGCTGAGAAAGAAAATTATGGCGCTCTATGGCAATTCCCATTTTAGCAATATCGTTAGAAGTAGAAAGAAAACCTCCTCCTGCCAGCTTAAAGTAGTTATTCACATCAGGAGCTTTGGTGAGTCCTCCTTTTTTAGACCTTGAATAAGGTGTAGCCTCATCTTTAATTATTTTTCCTCTATCAGGGAAAGTGCGCCACATATTCAAAGGCTTAAACACTTCCTCTTTAGCCACATTCTCAAACTTCTCATTCAAACACTTTTCTATAGCCAATGAAATCAAATTTATACCGTAGCTACTATACAAAAACTTTGTTCCTGGTGCCGACTGTAATATGTCATCTTTAAATAAATTCACTCCCTGTTCAATACTGTAAGCTTTATTTAAAGTATATTCATTAGCCCTATAAGTGCGTATGCCTGCTAAGTGTCCTGCAAGTTGTTTCACGGTAAAATCAAAAGGCTTTTGCGGGTAATCAGGTATATATTCATAAATTGAAGTATTCCAGTCAAACTTCTTTTGCTCTTGCAGTCTAGCCAGTACCATTCCTGTAATAGCTTTCGACATACTCGCTACCCTAAATAGCGTATTCTTAGGGTCAATAGTTGTCTTTTTGGTAATATCAGCATATCCATAACCTCTTTGCCATATTATTTTCCCTTGTTTGGCTACAGTTACAGAGGCTCCTGGTATAATTTGTTCTTGTATTAGGTATTGTAATATTTTCTCAGCTTCAGTACGTGCATCGTCAAACGAGATTACTTCAGAAGGATTTCTTTTAAATACATCTACATCTTGAAGCTTCTTTTGTGCAAATAATGAATTAAAAAATGAAATAATAGTGCTAAACAAAACAATAAGTATTAGTTTTTTCATAAATTATTAACAAATGCTATTTTTTTCATTATTTCAGCTACCTTCTCTCCTATTTTAGCAGGCGAATCTACTACGTGAACACCACATTCGCGTAAAATACGTTTTTTAGCTTCAGCAGTATCATCAGCACCTCCTACTATAGCCCCGGCGTGTCCCATTGTTCTTCCTTTAGGAGCTGTTTCACCTGCTATAAAACTAACTACAGGCTTTTTATTACCATTGGCTTTTATCCATCGGGCTGCTTCTGGCTCTAACTGTCCACCTATTTCACCTATCATCACAATACAATGAGTCTCTGGGTCATTCATCAATAATTCTACAGCCTCTTTAGTAGTAGTACCAATAATAGGGTCTCCTCCAATACCAATAGCTGTGGTAATCCCTAATCCTTGCCTTACAATTTGGTCAGCTGCCTCATAGGTAAGTGTCCCTGATTTCGAAACTATCCCCACGTGTCCTTTCTTAAAGATAAAGCCTGGCATAATACCTACTTTTGCTTCTTCAGGCGTAATCACTCCTGGACAGTTAGGACCTACCAAGCGGCAATCTCTATTCTTTATGTAGGCTGCTACTTTCACCATATCAGCTACTGGAATCCCTTCTGTAATAGTAATAATTACTTTTATCCCTGCATCAGCAGCTTCCATAATAGCATCAGCTGCAAAAGCGGGTGGCACGAAAATAATAGATACATCAGCTCCTGTTGCCTTCACAGCATCAGCTACCGTGTTAAACACTGGCTTCCCTAAATGTGTTTGACCTCCTTTATTAGGGGTAATTCCTCCTACCACATTAGTGCCATATGCAATCATTTGTTCAGCGTGAAAAGTACCTTCGCTTCCTGTGAAACCTTGTACTATTACTTTTGAATTCTTATTAACTAATACACTCATTGCAATTATTTTTTTGTTTTCTTATAGCAAAGATAAATAAAACTTCTATACTTTCAAAATCTTTCGTAAAGAAATCGATTATTATTTTACATTATTCTTTTTATTACATTAATTATCAATCTATTGCATTATTACTTTTTTCATCTATTCTCATAACAAAAAAGGGCTACCCACATAGGCAACCCTTTTGTAATATGCTGTCCTCAACACTCGTTATGCAAGCATTGTTACAGGATTCTCAATATAAGCTTTGAGTGTTTGTAAGAATTGAGCTCCAGTAGCCCCGTCGATAGTACGGTGGTCGCAAGCAAGAGTTACTTGCATAGTGTGACCTACTACTATTTGTCCGTTTTTCACTACAGGTTTCTCAACAATAGCTCCTACTGAAAGAATAGCAGAGTTAGGCTGATTGATGATAGAAGTAAATACATCTACCCCAAACATACCCAAGTTAGACACTGTGAAAGTAC
>CAUQNY010000113.1:0-2870 GCA_963519425.1 uncultured Capnocytophaga sp. | reverse complement strand
ACGCGGCAAAGACGATGCCCGTATCTACTTTAATGCTACTACCGACAAGTGCTATATACGCTTTGCTGATAACAAAATTCAACAAGTCAATCTTGGCGCTGGTATGCCTTTTACCGTTAAAGGGTACGACTACGAAGTGATTAGTAAATAAGTCGATTAGCCAATTAATCAATTAGCAAATGAGTCATTTGCTAATTTTTTTTGCCCTAATTACAACCTTTTTAATTTTCTCTCGTTTATAAGGGCAAAATAGCAATTCTTACATCGCAATTCAGCATTATTTTGAGTACTCTTATCCAGAAAGCCAAACGCAACGACCGTCTTGCCCAGCAGCAGCTGTACGACCAGTATGCTCCTGCGCTATTGAGTGTTTGTAGGCTCTACATCAAGGATTATCAATTTGCCGAGGATACAATGGTGAATGCTTTTTTTAAGATACTCACCCATTTAGATAGCTATCAGGAGCAAGAGCACCTCTACGCTTGGATGCGCCGCATCGCAGTGAATGAGTGTATTGATTTCTTGAGAAGCAAGCAAAACAAAGTAGCCTTTGCCGATTGGAGCGATTCCTACGATACCATCGACGACTCCCCTTTGGACGACCTTGCTTTTTCTGAAGAGCAGATACAAACATTTGTAGATAGACTTCCTAAAATCAGCAAGTTGGTGTTCAACTTGTATGTTTTCGAGGACTATTCTCACAAACAGATTGCCCAGCAGTTGAACATCAGCGAAGGAACCTCCAAATCGCAGTTAGCTTATGCCAAGAAGTTACT
Source organism: uncultured Capnocytophaga sp. (assembly GCA_963519425.1). Taxonomy (GTDB): domain Bacteria; phylum Bacteroidota; class Bacteroidia; order Flavobacteriales; family Flavobacteriaceae; genus Capnocytophaga. Next base: position 2,094 of record CAUQNY010000113.1, on the reverse strand, counting down.
CAAAATGTATGTTGAAAGCAGTAAAAAATAGAGATATGTGGAAAAAGAACCTTCAAAAACTATTTGCACAGCGCACCCTTTCGCCTCAGCCAGAGGCTTGGCAGCGATTGCAAGCGCAGCTTGACCAGCACTATGCAGCCCAGAAGCAACAGAAACGCAAGAAATACTTTTGGGTAGCGGCCGCAGCAGCAGTGCTCTTGTTGTGCCTGTCTGTGCCTTTCTTTTGGCAAACCATAGTACCTGCCTCGCAACAGCCTAACGCTGTGCCCGTAGCAGCAAGTGCTATTCCTATGCAGCCTGTTGCGCCTATAGCCTCTACAGTCTCTCCTAATGAGCCTGTCGCTCAAGGAGAAGAAAAAACGACCTCATTGGCCGTTGCACCGCAAGTAGCAGCTGCTGCCGAAAAGCCTTTAGATACCCTTTTTGCAGCCTATACAGCCGACAAAATCATCGCTGAGGTACTCAACAAGCTCCCTGCCCAGACGGCTGAAGAGATGAAAATGTCGCCTGCCGAAATCGCTCTTTGGCAAGAAGTCCTACAAGAATACTCTCCAAACGACTTGCTGCTGATGGCCACTGCCGAAAACAACCTTGAAGGCTACATCGCTCAGCAATACGATGCCGAGAAACTCCTTTCCGACTTAGAAAAGGAAGAACTCAAAGACCGCATACAGCTCTTTTTGAACAAATTGTACGATAAAATGAACCAAGTGAAAGCACTTGCCTTAAAATGATGTCAAAATGAAAACACTTTATTTTTTCCTTCTCCTTGCCCTATTTGCTGTAGGGAGAGCTACCGCACAGCCCGACTACACCGCTGCTATAGCCCAGCGCAAACAGGCTATTGATTCTATTGTGAAATCTGAAAAAGAACACCTTCGTATCCAGCTCAAAGAGATAGATAAACTGATAGAGGCCAACAAACTTAGCGTGCAAGAAGGACGCAAACGCAAGTATATGGCCGCTAAGGAAACTTCAGACCGCATCCACAAGAAAACCCGTGCTGAGGTCGAGAAGATTTCCGAGTCAGTACAGCAGTTAAAACAGTTGCGCCAAGACGAGTTAGAAGCTGTGAAAGCGAATGTCTTCTCTCCCCCTCTTGATACAATGGTAGTCCCTAAAGATACACTCTCCAAAAAGCAAACCGATAGTATTGTGCAGAATATGGAAAAAGTCTTCCGAGAAAAACGCAAGAAATACTTTTTTGAGGACAAACAGGACGATACAAAGCGCACGCACGAAGCAGTAGTTCTTGCTATGGGCTTTCACAATTTGCAGTCAGCCAATAGTTGGGAGAATCCTCATTTTCGTTGGTGGGGTTCAAAGTCGGTAGAGGTGGGCTATCAGTGGAATACACGCCTTTTCAAGAATGCCAATGGCGTACACCTCCTCTACGGATTGTCTTGGAAAATGGACAAACTCAAAATGCAACAGGCCTCTTATTTTGTTGAGAACGGAGACCGTACCGAGATTAAGCCTTATCCTAAAGAAGTGTTGAAATCTAAATTCAAGACGAACTATTTGATAGTGCCCTTAACTATTGAGTTTGATTTTTCCTCGCCTTATCAGATTGAAGAGCAAACCTACTACCCTGCCCAAAGTGCTTTCCGTTTGGGGGTAGGAGCTTATGCTGGTGTATTGGTTAGCAGCAAGCAGAAAATAAAGTACCGTGAAGCAGGAAACGAGGTAAAAGAGGTTACCCGTGGAGATTTCAATTTAAACCCTTGGACATTTGGTCTTTCAGCTCATATAGGCTATAAAACGTTTGCTTTTTATGCTCGCTACAGTATGGTGCCGCTTTTCCAGCACAACTCTGTGGACGAATATCCATTTTCGGTAGGGATAAGGTTTGAATTTCTCTAACTCTTCGGGCTAGGTTCAGAATAGCTGTTGCCTTTCTTATTTTGAAATGCTAATTTTCTGCATTTGGCTTGTGTTTCCTCTTTAAAAACTTGCTATTTCACTTTTTTAAGTTCCTGTAGTAGTGGCTTCTGAAAGGTTTTTTGTGGCCTACTTTTTAAGAAATTAATTTTTTGAGGGGTCAAAATAATTTCATATATTTGCACTCTGAAAATTAATGCATTATGGAATTAT
>CAUQNY010000112.1:0-2935 GCA_963519425.1 uncultured Capnocytophaga sp. | reverse complement strand
TTGAGGGGGTGGTGCTCGTTAGGGCGTGCTGGTTCGAATCCAGTCGTAGGCACTTAGGGTTAATAATATTGAAAAAGAGAGACTATTCCAAAAGGAAAGTCTCTCTTTTTTATTGCTAATAGCTGAGGGGAGGAGTGAAAGAAAATTGGTTTTTGCACAACATAAAAAGGCTGAACTACTTTGGTAGTTCAGCCCTTTTAGACCTCTAAAATAGAGGTTAAATTATTACAATACACCAGCCAACGCTTTGTTTACTTCGCGTACGGCAGCAGTACTTTCTTCAAATTTTGCTTTTTCAGCATCATTTAGCTTAACTTCTACGATTTTTTCAATACCATCGCGACCGATGATGACAGGAACTCCTACGCATACATCTTTTTCGCCGTATTCACCTTCGAGCAATACTGAACAAGGGAAGAGTTTCTTTTGGTCGCAAGCGATGGCTTGAACTAAAGCAGACACTGCAGCTCCAGGAGCGTACCAAGCAGAAGTGCCCAATAGTTTAGTAAGGGTAGCTCCTCCTACTTTAGTATCTTCGGCTACTTGGCTAAGACGTTCTTCGCTTAAGAACTCGGTTACGGGAACTCCACGGTAGCTTGCCAAGCGGGTAAGAGGTAGCATACCACTGTCGCTGTGGGCTGCAATTACCATACCGTCTACGTCTGAAATAGGGCTTTCGAGTGCTTCTGCTAAGCGGTATTTGAAGCGGGCGCTGTCGAGTGCACCTCCCATTCCGATGATGTGGTTTTTAGGCAGTTTAGTAGCTTTGTGAACTAAGTAAGCCATTGTGTCCATAGGGTTGCTCACTACGATTACAATCACGTTGGGTGAGTATTTTACCAATTGTTCAACTACTGATTTTACGATGTTGGCATTGGTTCCGATAAGCTCTTCGCGAGTCATACCGGGTTTGCGTGGGATGCCTGAAGTGATAACGGCTACATCGCTACCAGCGGTTTTTGAGTAATCGTTTGTAACCCCTACGATGCGAGTATCAAACCCGTTGAGTGAAGCGGTTTGCATCAAGTCCATAGCTTTACCTTCGGCAAAACCTTCTTTGATGTCAATCAAAACGACTTCAGAAGCGAAGTCTTTGATAGCAATGTACTCTGCGCAACTTGCTCCTACGGCACCTGCGCCTACTACTGTAACTTTCATATAATCTATTATTTAAAGATGATGGGCTTTTTTGCCGTCCCATCAATGGTTATTTTCAGGCTACAAAGATAAGATGTTTTTACTAATTGTGCAAATTTTTTTGGTTTATAGGAGGCTAAGAGATGATGTTTTTGTGTCTTGTGAATTGATAATTTTTTCGTACCTTTGCATTTTCAAAACTCAAAACTAAAATGAAAGATACTTATTTTGTGGTGGGTATCTCCACCGAAGTTGGAAAAACCATTGTTTCAGCTATTCTTACTGAAGCGCTTCAGGCAGATTATTGGAAACCAATCCAGTCCGGCGACTTAGAGAATTCTGATAATGATAAGGTGAAACGCCTTATTAGCAATTCTCGTACGGTATTTCACCCTAATAGCTATGGGCTGCATACGCCTGCCAGTCCGCATCTTTCAGCTCAGATAGATGGTGTGCGCATTGAACTTTCTAAGATAGTACGCCCTACCACAGATAATGCACTTGTGATTGAGGCTGCAGGAGGACTTTACGTTCCTTTGAACGAAGATGATATGGTACTTGACCTCATTCAGCCTACTGATAAGGTGGTGCTTGTGTCTAGACATTATTTGGGAAGTATCAATCACACGCTTCTTACTTATGAAACTTTGAAAAACAGGGGGCTGAACATTCACGGGCTTGTTTTTAGCGGGGCTTCTCATCCTTCTACAGAACAGGTGATATTGCATCACACAGAACTTCCTGTATTGTTGCACATTGACGAAGAGCCTTATTTTGATAAAAATGTGATTGCTGAGTACGCGGGGAAATTGTTGATGAGATGATGAGTTAATTTGTAAATTAATAGATTTAGTATATGCAGAATTTGAATGATATTTTAAAACAATATATTTTACAAGCGGTACAAGAATTGTACAGTGTGAGTTTAGAGGCTGTTGAATTGCAACAGACTAAAAAGGAGTTTGTAGGGGATGTTACTCTTGTGGTTTTTCCGCTATTGCGCCACATCAAAGGAAATCCTGTGCAAATAGGGGAGCAAATAGGGGAGTACCTCAAACAAAAGATAGCTTATTTGGTTACTGATTTTAATGTTATCAAAGGTTTTTTGAATCTTGTGATAGCTGATAGTTATTACCTTAATTTTTTGACTGAAATTAAGGATAACCCTTGCTTTGGATTGGCTGCTCCTAATTCTAAAGAGGCTATTTTGGTGGAGTATTCGTCGCCTAACACTAACAAACCGCTGCACTTAGGGCATATACGCAACAACCTTTTGGGGTATTCGGTAGCTGAAATACTAAAAGCTGCTGGACACAAGGTGTATAAAACTCAAATCATTAACGATAGAGGAATACACATTTGTAAGTCGATGGTGGCCTGGCAACGCTTTGGCAATGGAGAAACTCCTGAGAGTACGGGGCTTAAAGGCGATAAGCTAGTAGGGAATTACTATGTAGCCTTTGATAAGGCTTACAAATCTGAAATACAAGAGCTTGTGGCTGAAGGGAAGAGTAAAGAAGAGGCTGAAAAGCAAGCTCCTATTTTTGTAGCAGCCCAAGAGATGCTTCGGCAATGGGAAGCTGGTGCCCCTGAAGTGCTCAACCTTTGGAAGCAAATGAATGGTTGGGTGTACGACGGCTTTGAGGTAACCTACAAAAACTTAGGCGTAGGTTTTGATTCGTATTACTACGAAAGTAATACTTATCTGTTAGGGAAAGATATTGTGGAAAGAGGGTTACAACAAGGTGTTTTCTTCAAAAAAGAAGACGGCTCGGTATGGTGCGACCTTACCGCTGAT
>CAUQNY010000111.1:0-2976 GCA_963519425.1 uncultured Capnocytophaga sp. | reverse complement strand
ATTTCTGCTACTACAGCTGTCCCTCGTATATCCGATTATAATTTCATTAACGAAGGGGTAGAACTTATTTGGGAATACCCTAAAGAAGCTGAAAAAGCTACTGAAAAATTTGAACTTTGGCACAATACCAAAGAAGATGCAAACTATCAAAAAGTATTAGACAACATCAAAAAAGAGGATAGGAAACTCATATATAAGAAACTTTCAGCGTCTAACTACTTCAAAATAGCCTCAGTTGATAAGCAACAAAAGCGACATTTTTCACATAGCACTTTAGTGCAACCATCCGATTCTATTCCTCCTGACCAACCTATTGGTTTACAAGGAAAAATAGATAGTTTAGGTGTGATTACTCTTTCGTGGAAAGCTAATACAGAAGCTGATTTAGCTGGCTATAGAGTGCTCAGAGCTAATACTGATAAAGAAGAATTTGTAGATATTTTTAATCATATCATCACTGAAAATACAACCCGTGATACGGTGAGTTTCTCTCTTTCTAATAAAAAAGTGTATTACAAAATTTTAGCAGAAGATTTGCGTTACAATCGCTCTCCTTTTTCTGAAGTAATAGTAATTGAGAAACCTGACAAAACCCCGCCTACAGCTCCTATTTTTAATAATTTCACTACGGAAAACGGAAATATAACACTCTATTGGATAAGCAGTTCAAGTGATGATGTAGAAAGTTATACACTAAGTAGAAGAGAAAAAGGAAGTGAAAAATGGCAATCACTACAAGTATTTCACAAGGAAACTAATACATTTACTGATGAAACTACCGAAGGTGGCAAAACGTATGAGTATCTCATTCAAGCAAAGGATAAAGCAGGATTATGGTCAAGAGCTGAGAATGCTCTGATAACCTTAAAAGCTCCCACTCAGGTCGCTAAAGCTATTAAGAATGTGGACTTTGTAGTGGATAGAGAAGCACGGAGTATTTCTTTTTTTTGGAGCTACCCAAAAGAGATTTTTGTAACAGAATTGCATATTTACAAAAATACAAAAGGCAGTGCTCCTTCTCTTTGGAAAGTGCTGAATGCACAACAAACATCAGTAATAGATAAGGATATTCACATCAATACGACCTACGAATACTATTTTTTGCCCTCGCTCGCCAAGGGGAAGTTTGCGCAAGGAGAAAAAATTGAGGTGGAGTACTAAGAAGTCTTTTTTTTAGGAAGTTTAAATACGAATGAGATGATACAAAAAACTTTTACTATACTCTTCTTTTTTGCTTTGTACTCGGTTCACGCACAGCTGTATGTGAATGGAAAAGCTCGTTATATTATGAATGTTAATGGGAAAGTGCGCTTAACAGGAAGCTCTTGTGGAAATAACATAACAGGAGGGTTGCAGTATTTTGTAGGATTATTTGAAAAGAACACTCCAGCGCACGTTTTTGCACAGAGCACTTCGGTACCCTATCCAGGTATAGGGCACGGTCTTGTAGGGAACTTTGGAGGACAAGCTGTTTTTAAAGAAGACAACAAAATTAATAGTATCAAAATTTACACTACTTCCCGTACAAAAGGAAATTTTAATAGATGTAAGCCAACTGATCACCAGTTAGCTACGCTTCCTGTTAACAACTATTGTTTTTCTAACCACTACATACTTGAAAACATCCCGAATGTAGCTCAGCCTGGGTACTTTGATTTAGAGATTTACCCAGAAGTGAAACTCTCTTTTCAGGATACGCTTCTCAACACCTTGGGGGATGACGACTACTTGATAATACCTTCTATTGAAGGAATCAACAAGAATTTCTATGTGTGGGAATACGATGCTGGCGATGGTTGGACAGCTTTGCCTGCTTCTTTCCAACATAAGAATGAACTAAGCGTAAAAGGAAGTACTTTTTTGACTAAGAGCAAAATTAACCAGAATATTCAGTTAAGGGTGAACACAGGCTGTGGGCACTTCTCTGTCATTCACTTTACCTACCAAAAATCTCTGCCCCATATTACCGATAAAATTTTAGGCAAAACTTCCTGCTACGATAGCAAAGACGGAAAAATAACCTTGCTGTTTGACCGTGCGCTAGAACCTGACGAAAAGCTGTCTTTCAGTATCAAAAAAGATGGGCAAGCCTTTCCTTTGCCTGCTAAATACAGGAACATCACTCAGTTAGAAAGGAATCATTCCTACACTATTGAGAACTTACCAGAGGGAGCCTACCAGCTGAGAATGATAGGCTCTTATAAAGGGGGGAGCTCTTATTCGGCATACAGTTCCAGTGACTACACTTTTAGCATCAGCCGAATAGCACCAGTGAGTTTTTCTTTCCAAAAAACAGATGTGTATTGCCATGGTGGCAACGATGGCAAGATACAGCTAACAGCCTTTGGAGGCACAGAAAAAGGCTTTGAGTACGAACTGAACCACAGTGGCCAATGGGTAGCGTTCCCTACTAATGCTACTACTACCACTATCGAACATCTGACTGCAGGAACCTATGTGGTGAACGTTCGGGATAGTCTCCAATGCATAGCCAAAGAACAGCGAATGGTAGGGAGCGAACTTGTTTTAGGAGCAATTAAAAACACTGCTATTACGCTTACAGAACCTGCATACCCTTTGAGTATTCGCTACACAGAGCAGCACAATCCTACTTTTTATGGGGCGAGCAATGGCAAAATAGTAGCCCAAGTGAAAGGAGGTACCCTATTGGCTGACAACACCTATCGGTTTCAAGTGCTGAAAGATGGCAATCAAACCATTACCCATTTGGCAACTACCGAGTTCAATAGAGGAGCATTTTTCATTACCTTGGACAATCTTTCCAAAGGCAGTTATCATTTTTGGGTATATGACAAACATTATCAAGCAGCGACTAACCAAACCGCTTGTACGGTACAGAACTCGTATGTAACTCTCACACAGCCTGCCCCTATGCAAGCCACTATAGAACTCAAAACCCCTATCTCCTGCAACTCTCAAAATGAATTTGGTAACGAAGAGGATAAAACCCCTTAT
>CAUQNY010000110.1:0-3095 GCA_963519425.1 uncultured Capnocytophaga sp. | reverse complement strand
ATCTGACTGTTAATCAGAGGGTCACTGGTTCAAGTCCAGTAGGGGGAGCAAGAAATCAATATGTTAAGAGAGACTTTACAGAAATGTAGAGTCTCTTTTGTTTTTTGACAATAGTTTTGTACTTTTGCCGCCTGAATGATGACTTATAGAAGTCGTTCAACCTTAAATATTTTAAAGTGCTCGAACAAATTAATCTTACTTATGAGAAAGTAGTCCTAGTAGGGATTATCAATCAAATACAAACGGAAGAAAAATCAAAGGAATACCTTGATGAATTGGAATTCCTTACTTATACTGCGGGAGGAGAAGTGCTAAGACGTTTCACTCAGAAATTGGATGTGCCCAACCCTAAGACTTTTATAGGGACAGGGAAAATGGAAGAGGTGCAGCAATTTGTAGAAGAGAATCAGGTGGGGACTGTTATTTTTGACGATGAGCTCACGCCTGCCCAGCAGAAAAACATAGAGCGTATTCTTAAAGCTAAAATATTAGACCGCACGGGGCTGATTTTGGATATTTTTGCCCAGCGCGCACAAACCAGCTACTCGCGTACACAGGTAGAGTTAGCTCAATACGAATATTTGTTGCCCCGCCTGACAGGACTATGGACGCACTTGGAACGCCAGCGAGGTGGTATAGGGATGCGCGGGCCTGGAGAAACGGAGATAGAAACTGACCGCCGCATAGTGCGCGATCGTATTGCTCTTTTGAAAAAGAAGCTCTCGGCAATAGACAAACAGATGGCTACCCAGCGCAGCAATCGCGGTGCTTTGGTGCGCGTGGCGCTTATAGGGTATACCAATGTAGGGAAATCGACCTTGATGAACGTTATTAGCAAAAGTGAAGTTTTTGCCGAAAACAAACTCTTTGCTACATTGGACACAACGGTGCGAAAGGTGGTGATAGAGAATCTTCCTTTCTTGCTCAGTGATACTGTTGGCTTCATTCGGAAACTACCTACCCAACTTATAGAGTCCTTTAAGAGTACGCTTGATGAGGTGCGCGAAGCAGATTTATTGCTACATGTGGTGGATATTTCGCACCCAAACTTTGAGGAACACATCCAATCGGTAAACCAAGTTCTTTCGGAAATACACAGTGCAGGGAAGCCTACCATTATGGTTTTTAATAAAATTGATGCTTACACTAATGAAGAGATAGCAGCAGATGATTTGGCTACTGAACGCACCAAGAAGCATTTTACTTTGGAAGAATGGAAGCAGACTTGGATGCAGCAAATGGGTCGTGATGTTTTGTTCATTTCTGCACTGAACAAAGATAATCTGGAAGAGTTCCGCAAGGTAGTATACGAGAAAGTGAAAGAGATACATATTACCCGTTTCCCTTATAACAATTTCTTGTATGAGAAAATTGAAGAATAGTTTATTGTGGGCTTTTGCAGCGTCATTCTGCACAACGATAGCAGTAGCACAGAGCCAAGAAAGCCTTAATACAGACCGCCCTGACCAGAGTGAGGGGGTATATACCCTACCCAAAGGACAATTTCAAGTAGAAAATGGACTTGTTTTTAGCAAAGAAGAAAGTACAGACAATCTGATGCTTCGCTATGGTCTTATAACTAACACTGAAATACGCTTGGAAACAAATTTTGATGTTAAAACTCCTGATTTTAGCAGTACTATTTTCAGTGTAAAGCAACGCTTGTGGGAATCGGAACGCTATTTGCCTTCTGTTTCCTTAATAGGTTATGGGCAATACAGCAAAACAGATGTTAAGAAGTACTCTTTTGATGCTTGTTTGGCTTTTGAAAGTAGCCTAAGCGAACAGCTATCGCTAGCCTATAGTTTGAGTAGTGTGCAGCAATTTGAGGGATACAACTTTACAACTGAACTGAACTACACTCCTACCTCTAAATTCTGGGGTTTTGTAGAATATTATGCCACCTACCAGCCTCATTATGAGCCACTCCACAACATCAATGCAGGTATTGCTTACTTTATAAAACCCAATTTTCAAATTGACCTCAGCGGTGGGCGCACTCTTTTTCAGGAAGAAGCTAATTACTTTTTAGGGGTAGGAATGGGATATTTGTTCAATTAACAATTAAAATAGTAATTAAGTTGGCTAAAATAGGAAATATAGATTTAGGAGCGTTTCCCCTCTTGTTAGCACCAATGGAAGATGTTAGCGATCCTCCTTTTCGTCGTCTTTGCAAAATGCACGGAGCGGATATGCTCTACAGCGAGTTTATCTCTTCAGAGGGGCTTATTCGAGATGCTATTAAGAGTAGGCAGAAGTTAGATATTTTTGATTATGAGCGCCCTGTAGGAATTCAAATCTTTGGGGGTGATGAAGAAGCAATGGCACTCTCTGCTAAAATTGTAGCCACTGTAAAGCCTGACTTAGTTGATATTAATTTTGGGTGCCCTGTGAAGAAAGTTGTGAGCAAAGGGGCAGGAGCTGGAGTGCTCAAAGATATTGACCTAATGGTACGCCTGACCAAAGCTGTGGTGAACAGCACTTCTCTTCCGGTAACAGTTAAAACACGCTTAGGCTGGGATGAGCAGAGTATCAATATAGAAGAAGTAGCTGAGAGACTGCAAGATGTAGGAATCAGTGCCCTCACAATTCACGCTCGCACTAGAAGTCAGATGTACAAAGGTCATTCTGACTGGAGCTATATAGCAAAAGTGAAGAATAACCCTCGCATTCATATTCCTATTTTTGGCAATGGCGATATTGATAGCCCTGAGAAAGCCTTGGAATACCGAAACACTTATGGAGTAGATGGTATAATGATAGGAAGGGCAGCCATTGGTTATCCGTGGATTTTTAATGAAATTAAACACTATTTTGCTACGGGAACACTTTTGCCTACGCCTACTATTGTCGATAGGGTAGAAGCGGCTCGAAATCATCTTTTATGGTCGGTAGATTGGAAAGGGGAACGCCAAGGTATTTTAGAAATGCGCAGGCACTATGCTAATTACTTTAAAGGAATTCCTAACTTCAAAGAACATCGCCAACGCTTGGTAACCTTAGAATCTTCTGAAGAAATTCTAAAAGCATTAGAAAACGTAAGAGAAATGATATTTTAAAAATACTTTAAAGATAAACTATCCCTAAAAAAAGAG
>CAUQNY010000109.1:0-3308 GCA_963519425.1 uncultured Capnocytophaga sp. | reverse complement strand
ATGACAAGCAAGGTAATTGGGTGAGAATGATTACATACGAACAAGGCGTACCTATACTTTACGTAGAGCGAAAAATAGAGTATTTTTAATTTTTTAATTGAAAAATATTTGTGATTGACAAAAAATATGTACTTTTGCGGAGTGATTTTTAAAAAAATGAAACCTTTCTATTCTAAAATCCTCCTCTTTGGAGAGTATGGTATTATTAAGAACTCTAAGGGCTTGGCTATTCCCTATAACTTCTACAAAGGGACTTTGAAAACCCTTGCTGAGCTAGAACTAGAAGACGACTCAAATGGACAGAAGAGAGATGAAGCTCGCAAGTCTAATGAGGCGCTCAGTGCCTTTGCCTCTCACCTCGAAACCCTAACCAACGAGGAAAACCCCATAGTGCGCTTCAATATCTCCAAACTCAATGCTGATATTGCAGACGGAATGTACTTTGATAGCAGTATTCCTCAAGGGTATGGTGTCGGTAGTAGCGGTGCTTTGGTAGCTGCTATCTACAGCGAATACGCTATCGACCCTATCAATGCAATGGAGAACCTTACTCGCGAACAACTTTTGCAGCTTAAAGCTATCTTTGGGCGTATGGAGTCGTTTTTTCACGGCACATCTTCAGGCTTAGACCCGCTGAACAGCTATTTGAGCCTACCTATTCTCATCAACTCACACGACAATATTGAGCCCACAGGTATCCCTACCCAAACGCCAGATGGCAAAGGTGCTGTATTCTTGTTGGACAGTGGTATCATAGGCGAGACAGCTCCTATGGTGCGCATTTTTATGGAGAATATGAAGAACGAGGCTTTCCAGAAGATGCTCAAAGAAGAGTTTATCAAATATACCGATGCTTGTATTGACGATTTTCTAAAAGGGCGCTTCAAATCCTTGTTTGGCAATATTAAAAGCCTATCAAGTATTGTGCTAAATCACTTTAAACCGATGATACCGCAGGAGTTTCACACCCTTTGGAAGCAAGGTATCGACACAGGCGATTATTTCTTAAAACTCTGTGGTTCTGGAGGTGGAGGGTACATCTTAGGTTTTACCGAAGACTTGGAGAAAGCCAAGCGCACCCTTGGCAACCACAAAATGGAAGTAGTGTATCAATTTTAAAACTTAATTTATAAAGGCGTTGGTTCCCCAAACGCCTTTTCTTGTTTAACACAATGAGCGATTCTATCAAACACGAGTGCGGTATTGCGCTTATCCGCCTCCTTAAGCCCTTGGAATACTACAAGGGAAAGTATGGTTCTGCCTTTTACGGAATCAACAAAATGTATTTGATGCTTGAAAAACAACACAACCGCGGTCAAGATGGGGCTGGGGTAGCGAGTATCAAATTAGATATGCAACCTGGCGAACGCTACATCAGTCGCATACGTTCTAATGAGGCACAACCTGTACAGGATATTTTTGCGCGCATCAATGAGCGTATTAACGAAGGCTTCAAGGCTAATCCTTCTCTAAAGGACAATGTAGCACTCCAAAAACGAGAACTTCCCTACATAGGCGAGGTAATTATGGGGCACGTGCGCTATGGTACTTTTGGTAAGAATAGCATCGAGAATGTACACCCTTTCTTGCGCGAAAACAATTGGATGTGCCGCAATCTAATTATGGCGGGGAACTTCAATATGACCAACGTAAACGAGCTCTTTCAAAACCTCGTACGCCTTGGCCAACATCCTAAAGACAAAACAGATACCGTCATTGTAATGGAAGGCATCGGTCATTTTTTAGATGATGAGGTAGAAGAACTCTATCGCAAACTCAAAGAAGAGGGCTACAGCAAGAAAGATGCTTCACCTTTCATTGCAGAGCGTTTAGATATTGAGCGCATTCTCAAGCGTGCTTCTAAGTACTGGGACGGGGGCTATGCTATGGAAGGAATGATAGGCAATGGCGATGCTTTTGTGCTTCGCGACCCCGCAGGCATACGTCCTGCTTTCTACTATCAAGACGACGAAGTAATAGTAGTAGCTTCAGAACGACCAGCCATACAAACAGTCTTCAATGTGAAGTACGAGAAGGTGTGCGAGTTGCCTCCAGGCAATGCTATCATTATCAAGAAGAATGGCGAAGTAACTATCAAAGAAATTCTTACCCCTACCGTGCGCAAAGCTTGTTCGTTCGAGCGCATTTACTTCTCGCGAGGCAGCGACCAAGATATCTATCGCGAACGCAAAATGTTAGGAAAGTTGCTTTTCCCTCGGGTAGCACAAGCTATTAATCATAATCTGAAAGACACTGTATTTGCCTATATCCCTAACACAGCCGAAACATCCTATTTAGGCTTGGTTGAGGAAGCCGAACAGCAGCTTAATCTTCAAAAAGCTGCTCAGTTAGCACAAGCCAATACCTCTGAGTATGCTGCTATTCTTTCTCAGAAAGTGCGTACAGAGAAAGTAGCTATCAAAGATGTGAAACTGCGCACTTTCATCACTGAGGATAGCAGTCGCGACGACTTGGTAGCGCACGTCTACGACATTACCTACGGCTCAGTGCAAAAAGGCGATACTTTGGTGATTATTGACGATAGTATTGTGCGAGGTACGACCCTCAAGAAGAGTATCCTCAGCATCTTGGGTAGGTTAGAGCCTAAAAAAATAGTGATAGTATCTTCAGCACCGCAAATACGCTACCCCGACTGCTATGGTATTGATATGGCACGTTTGGAAGACTTGGTAGCTTTTCAGGCAGCGTTAGCACTTCATAAAGAGCGCAATACCTATTATATTATTGAAGACGTATATAAGAAGAGTCTCACTCAGGTGAATTTGACCGATGATAAGGTGGTCAATTATGTGAAAGAAGTCTATGCTCCTTTTTCTGACGAAGAGATTTCTGATAAGATACGCGACTTGCTATTGCCTAAGAACTTAGCTTCAGAAGTAGAAGTGATTTTCCAAACAGTCGAAAATCTTCACAAAGCTTGCCCTGAAAACCTCGGCGATTGGTATTTCACTGGCAACTATCCTACCAATGGAGGAAATCGCGTAGTGAACCGTGCTTTCATTAACTTTTTTGAGGGGAACAAAGAGCGGGCGTACTAATGCATCTCGATTTTCTTGAACAATATTTTACAGAAGTGCACTTTGCCAAGGGGGAGCTTATCACCCGCGCAGGGGAAGTAGAAAACTACTTGTATTACCTCTCCGATGGCATAGTGCGCTTTTTTTATTACAATCCAACTGCCGACAAAGAAACAACTGTAGATATTCTCTTCAGCGAGCAGTTTTGTCTTTCTTACACTTCGTTTGTAAAACAAGAGCCTTCTTTGCTCTCTATTGAAGTCCTCAAAG
>CAUQNY010000108.1:0-3321 GCA_963519425.1 uncultured Capnocytophaga sp. | reverse complement strand
TGAGCTTCCTCAGCTTTATATATACCTGTTTGAGGGTTAGAGTTTCTTTTAATCTCTTCATTTACAGTTTTTTTTAGTAACTCTATTTCTTTTGCGATTTGAGATCTTTTCACGGCGTTCTCATTTAAAGTTTTAAAAGTTTTTCTCTATACTCTGGTTCATAGAGGGCTTCAGCACGTTTCTTTGTTTTGGAACCTTTGTATGTTTGCTCATCATTTAGTAGGGACATTGCAAATTTGCAAATAGTATTAAAGTTAGCAATGGCATTATTATCCCTTTTTGCTTGGTTATCTTCTCTGAAAATTAAATCCAAACTCCAATGCATTGATTCTATTTCCCAGTGCCCTCTAATATACTCTGCTATTTTTTCTATATCTTCTTTAAGTGAACTTATATAATAACGTTCGCTCTTTGTTTCTTTGCCTGTTTTCTTTTCACAGACTATTGTATCTACCCGAATAAGAAATTTTACTGTTTGCCATTTTTTTCTATCAGAAACATGAGATAAATCACTGATAATGGAATACTTACGAGTTTCTATTCTTCCGTGTCCTATTTCTTCTGTAGAAAAAATAGAATCTATTTTCTCAAGTTTAAAAGTGTCTTTCAAATTCTGATGAAGTTCTCTTTGATTGTCTTTTACCTGTATAACATAATCAGCTTTTCCTCGACTATTCGATCTACAATATCTTTTTGACACCCCATAGCATCTATTGAAATTACACAACCCTTTATCTCTAAGATACTCAACAATTTTGGTATGGCTACAATCTCATTTTCTTTCTTTTTATACACTAATTCTTCTCCTAAGGACATTTTATTCTTTTGACAAAAGGCGGCAAGAATATGTAGAGGATGTCCATCTTCGTCTGAAGAACCTTTAATTGTTTTCCCATCCAAAGAAATTAATTCACTATCAAATTTCTTTAGATTTTGAAGGAAAGATACTAAACATTTAGAAAAATTCTTCCTATTAATGTTCTTAAAAAACTCTCCTAATGTGTCATTAGAGGGAACACCATACTTATAAGGAAAAAACTTTCTTAGCCAGTCTAGTTCCTTTTTTCCAAAATATTCTATCAACTCATAAGTCTCAAATTCGCATAATACTGCGCTGATAGTCAGTAATATAATTTCTTGTAAACTGTGTCTAAAGTTACCTTTATTGGTTCTCCTGTGATCTTCTAAATCTTTAAATGATTCTCTAAAACAACTATCCATAATATCTTTTTGACAGCAAAGATACTAAGTTATTTTTAAATGCGAACGCCGTGAGATCTTTTTAAATTAATTTGTAGATATCCTTCTATTTTATATCTTTGCCCCAGTGAAATATGACTCATAATTTGTACTTTACATTTTTCAATTTCAACAATGCAAATATGAGGTTTTTTTTCATTTGGCAAGGAAAAACTATATAATTTTTCCTTGCTTTTTTGTTTTTAATTTTTGTCTGCAGCAGACAAAATTAAAAACAAACCCTTATTAAAAAGTTACTTTTATTACTTGAATTTAGGATTGAGCTGAAATTATATTAAGAGAAGTTGACTTTTAGACTTTTCTTTTCTGTTTCTTTGTTTTATACATTTGAGCTACAATTCTATTGATAGCATAAAAAAACTCTTATGAAAATTTTCACATCTAAGAAAACTGCCGTACATTTGTAGCGTTATTCTATTGAAATTATCATTCAACTAATATAAATAAAATGAGTTACAGAATTGAAAAAGACACTTTAGGTGAAGTGAAAGTGCCTTCCGACAAGTATTGGGGGGCTCAAACAGAACGTTCACGCAACAACTTCAAAATCGGCACACCCGCTTCTATGCCGATAGAAATTATCCGCGGCTTTGCTTACCTCAAAAAAGCAGCTGCTTATGCCAACTTCGATTTGGGTGTACTCTCTGCAGAAAAAAGAGATGCTATTGCTCAAGTTTGTGATGAAATCCTCGAAGGAAAGCTGGATGACCAGTTCCCGTTAGTTATCTGGCAAACAGGCTCAGGCACCCAATCTAATATGAACGTAAATGAGGTAATTGCCAATCGCGCCCAAGTGCTGGCTGGGAAGCAAATAGGAGAAGGAGACCCCGTATTAAAGGCTAATGATGATGTAAACAAATCACAATCATCTAACGATACTTTTCCTACAGGTATGCATATTGCTTGCTACAAAATGGTAGTAGAAAAAACTCTTCCCGGTGTTCAAAAATTGCGAGATACCCTTGCTGCTAAATCTGAAGCCTTCAAAGATGTAGTAAAGATAGGTCGTACTCATCTTATGGACGCTACTCCTCTTACTCTTGGACAAGAAATCTCTGGTTATGTAGCCCAACTTGACCACGCTATCAAAGCGATTAAGAATACTCTTTCACACCTTTCTGAACTTGCTTTGGGTGGTACTGCCGTAGGTACAGGGCTTAATACTCCTAAAGGTTATGATGTGAAAGTGGCTGAGTATATTGCTAAATTTACTGGTCTTCCATTTGTTACTGCTCCTAATAAATTTGAGGCGTTAGCTTCTCACGATGCAATAGTAGAAAGCCACGGAGCTCTCAAACAATTGGCTGTTGCGCTCAACAAAATAGCTAATGATATTCGTATGATGGCTTCAGGACCTCGTTCTGGTATCGGCGAAATCCTCATTCCTGCTAATGAACCTGGTAGTTCTATCATGCCTGGTAAAGTTAATCCTACCCAATGTGAGGCAATGACTATGGTAGCTGCTCAAGTAATGGGTAATGATGTAGCCATCACTATAGGGGGAACACAAGGACATTACGAATTAAACGTGTTCAAGCCTGTTATGGCATCTAACTTCCTTAAATCTGCTGAACTATTAGGTGATGTATGTGTATCATTTGAAGAACACTGCGCAAACGGCATTGAACCTAACTACAAACGTATTAAAGAATTGGTAGATAATTCGCTAATGCTTGTTACCGCTCTCAATACGAAGATTGGTTATTACAAAGCTGCTGAAATAGCTCAAACAGCACATCGTAATGGTACTACATTGAAAGAAGAAGCTGTACGTCTAGGCTATGTTAGCGCTGAAGATTTTGATCAATGGGTACGCCCAGAAGATATGGTAGGGAGCCTTAAATAATCGAGATTACCTTCTCTGTATTCAAAAAAAGAGAAAGTTCCAAAAGAGTTTAAATAACAAAAAGCTGTTTGACAGAAATGTCAAACAGCTTTTTTGTTATTAAGGTGTTAGTTGCTATTTATGAAGCTTCTACTTCTTCAAGTACAACCAGCCTACCTTTGTGTAGGTGTTATTACGATCGTCTTGGTATTCTATCAAGTAGTAGTAAGTGCCTT
>CAUQNY010000107.1:0-3581 GCA_963519425.1 uncultured Capnocytophaga sp. | reverse complement strand
TACCGCTGTTGATTTGCCCACTTGTCGTGCTCCTCTTAGCAACAACGGCTTGCGAGCAGGGCGCAAAGCCCATTCTTTTAGATAGTTGTCTATTAACCTTGGGTAATACATCTTGTAAATAGTTATATATCAGACTGCAAAGATACAAAAATAAAATTATCCAAAGAAATAAATTGCCATTTTTTGCAAAAATCCAAAGAAATAAATTGCTTGTTTTTTACAAAAATCCAAAGAAATAATTTGCTTTTTTTGCAAAAAAACGCAACACTTAGTAAGATAGGTGTTGCGTTTTGAAAATATAAAGGAAAGTATTTTTAAGCTTCTTTAATTCCTTTTAAAGCCATTTCTTCAATTTTTTTGAAACGTTCAAAAGATTGATAGATTTCTTCTTTTTGGTACAAAGTTTTTAAAACTTCTTTGTGCTTACCTTGTTCTAAAAGAAGAGCTAAATCATCAAAGAAAGAATTAACGCTACTTGTTTTTCTCTTTGAGAAACTTTCTTCTTGTAGTTTCTGAAACCTGCTATACATTCCATAGACAGCTTTATTTTCATTTAAACTTTTTATAACAGACTCATAATCGTCTTTCTTTAACAGTTCTTCTAAAGAATCAAAGTAGTTCTTTGCCTTTATAAGAGTCATTTTATAGTCTGCTCTTTGTAATAAAGTACCAAACTCTTCATACTTTGAATAATTTGTAGTATTAGCATTTAAGAGATTTGTAGCTTCTTCACAGTTCCCTTTGTCTAACAGATTTTCTATTTTATAAAAGAAGGTTTTAGCTTTGGCACGTTGAATATTTTCTATTATTTGCTCTTTAGCTAATTTAAATTCAGGTAAAAAACCAAATTCAGTCTCTTTCTGCTCTAAAAGCATAAGAGCATCTTCAGGTTGATTTTTATTTCTTAGTTTTTGAACTTCTTCAAAGAAATATTGAATGTTTTTTTCATTTGCTTCTCTAAATGATTTCAAGTCAAAAGAAGAATCTGAGTCTTCTTTTGGAGCATTATCTACTCTTTCAGAAAAATGGTTCCTTTTTAAAGCTTCTTCTTGCAATTTTAAACGCATATAGGCTACTTGTATTACACAAGGGATAGTAACCCTATAGGCAGGTGAGGCTATATCGAAAAGTGTCCATAAACCAGTAACTATCCAACCTATAGGACCTAAAGCTACTCCTAACGTTCTTGTTAAAGTAGCATTTCCTGCAAAAGTTAATCCTCTACCTAATAGACTTCTTGCAACAGCATTAGCCACTATTACAGCCATTTTATAGGTTGCAAAACCTCCTAATCTAAGTGCTGCAAGGGCACCAGCTGTCATAGCTTGTTTAGTACCTATCGTTTTACCAGCATCTATTTCTGTAAGAAAGTTTTTTAATTCTTCTTCCGACATTTCTTCAATAGCTTTTTCCATAATAGACTGCAAAATATATTGCTCTATTTGCTCTACGCTATTGTTAGAGTTAAAATTTACTTTTTGCTTTTTTGCAACATCGGTTAGTATTTCTCTATAGGAAACTCCAGTGTCGCGAAGTTTATTAGCAAAAGTATTTCCTCCATAATGCTGCAGTTCTTCTGCTATTTGCTTCCACATCATAGGTAAACTATGTGGATAATACTTCTTATAAGCTTCTGTAGATGTTAGTTCTTCAGAAACTCGCAATTCACCATCTTTGTCTTTTGTTAAGTAATCTACTAATACCTGTAAGTCTTCAGTACTGCAATGTTGTAGAAATTCTAAATTTTTGTCTTCTAAATATGCCATTTTTAATTATTTATTAAACTCTATCTTAAAGCTTGTAATTATTAAAAATAAAAAAACGTGGAAACATTCCTTTTTACTTTCTTATAGAAGCCCGACCAAAGGCTATTGTCATAAGTAAAAGGAATGCCCACGTAACCGCAGGCATTCGCACTTACACTTTCCTATGACAATGAAAAAATTGGTCGTTTTTCTATAAGAAGGAAAATCGTAAAGCGAAACGCTATATGTCGTTTTTTATATTATATCTTTTTAAATGCTGTCTAAATATTATTTAAATTTGGGACAAAGGTAATGCTTATTTTTTTAATAAACAAAAACTGAGATAACTTTTTTTTGAAAAACTTTTACTCTATTAAATCCCAGCAGCTTTAGTGCTAATCCACCTTGTCGTGCAAGACTTAACGGGAAGCTTACCACTTAAAGCAGTTTATGAACACTGTGCTCCCAATAATCGGCAAATTGTCAAATTGACTAATCACCAAATTGTCTCATTCCCAAATAACACGCCGCTACCCCTACTCCTACACTCCCTACTACGTAAAGAGCCGCTTTTAGCCATTCGTTTTGTTGCAATAGCTGGACAGTTTCGAGCGAGAAAGTAGAGAAAGTAGTAAAGCCCCCTAAAACGCCCGTCATCAGCAGTAAAGGTAGTGTGGCACTTGCCGTTTTATCCTTGAAGTACCCATATAATACCCCTATCAAAAAGCAGCCTAACACATTCACCAGCATAATACCTATAGGGAATGCCCATAAGCGTCCTATCTTACTAAACCCTACCGAGAGTATATAGCGCAAGGCACCTCCTGCAAAGCTACCAAGACCTACTATTAGTATTTCTTTTGTCATAATTGTTAAAATCACAATCTAAAAATATCCTCAGTAGCGACTCCCTGCTCAGGAAACTTAGCCGAGTAGATAATATCCCCCTCTACAATAGGAGGTTGAGCATAGTATTTGCCGTTTTCAAGCACAAACTGAGTAATCTCTTTATCAATAGGGCGTACTACCCAATATTCACACACCCCTGTTTCTTCATAAAGTTCGTATTTATAGCGCATTTCCTTCTTAGTATTCCCAGGCGATAATATCTCTATAATCAGGTCAGGAGCACCCAAGCAACGCTTGTCGTTTTCTAACTTTTTAGGGTCGCATACCACACAAAGGTCAGGCTGCACTACACTATCTTCCAAACCATTTTGGTTCTTAAGTACCACATCAAAAGGAGCAGCAAAAAGCTGACAAGTTTTCCCTTTAAAATAATTGTAAAATTCCCCCGTTAAGTTTCTCGCTACTTTTTGGTGAGAAATAGCAGGAGCAGGGCTCATCTTAAAAACTTTCCCTCTAAGAATTTCCAACCTATCTTTTATTCTCCAAAGCACATAGTCGGCATAGGTATACACCCCATTGATAGGGTCTAATTGTTCTATATCAGTAATAACAGTACTCATAGTAAGTTGATTTTTTGATTGTTGAAAAACAAAAATAGTGATAAATAAGCAGATTAGCGAATAATAAGTTCTTATAGAGTTCGCATACTCATACAAAAACATTATCTTGTATATTTCATAACTTGTTTATCATCAAAATTAGCTAACATTCTAACCACTAGCGACTAACCACTAACGACTAAAAACCAACTGAATATTTTTATACGAACTCTTAACAAGTTCCCGCACTTCTGACTCATCTTTCCAGCATACTTTTTCTATGCCTTCTTCTGTTTGGGGCACAAGTTTCTTCTTGTAGGTAGTAGTCATATCGTACCAGTAAGTTTCTTTTAAGAAATACTGCTTATCGCGTTTGAATATGTGGTAG
>CAUQNY010000106.1:0-3846 GCA_963519425.1 uncultured Capnocytophaga sp. | reverse complement strand
GTCTTTTAGTCAGTGCAAATAGATAAGGTTTACAATGATTAAGTTATTATGAAAAATAATAATTAGTGCGATGCTAAATAGCTAGCAACTCCTCGTTAGAGTCAAGGATACCAAGTGTACGAGCAAGATTGTGGTTGCTATCAGCCAAGATAGGGTAAGTAACACCCTCAATACCACCGTCTCTTTGCTTATATGCCCATCCGATTTAGCAATGCCGAACAGAAAATAAATAATTTGAAGTCTTGTTTCATACGGAGTGCGCACCCGCACAAAAGTAGCCACCCGCTGAGTAGAAATCTGATGTTCCTTTGCCAGTTGATTAAAACTTCTGAAGATTACATTTGCACGCTCTTTGCCTAACTGTTTAAACAGCCAAAAGCACAATAGCCCTATTTTTACCTCTGCACTCTCTCCCGTCCTATACATAGTCCCCACATACCCGGCTGCACCTACT
This sequence comes from uncultured Capnocytophaga sp., assembly GCA_963519425.1. GTDB lineage: Bacteria > Bacteroidota > Bacteroidia > Flavobacteriales > Flavobacteriaceae > Capnocytophaga. Next base: position 3,392 of record CAUQNY010000106.1, on the reverse strand, counting down.
CGCTGGCTTTGGCTCGCACTCCCACAACTACTCGCAAAATCCGTAAAAGTTTTTCTTTCCTACAGCTCTGGCATCTAACCCAGAGGTAGAAAAATTTTCTCTAACAGGTATCCCGAAGCCACAGTGGAGACATAGTGAAGACGAAGCGAAGAAAAAGCCTACTCCCCACGAACGCCACCTTTCTATAAAACAACTCAAAAACAGAAAAAACAATACCGCAGCCTATTTTCTCTTCTTAGGGCGCACTGTAAACTCAAAGCTTTAAAATTTGCTATTTCAAAAATAATTACTACTTTTGTCGTTCATAAATATGGCCTATTTGGCTTCACCACACATTAAGATATGCCTTTAACTTTATTTAATTCTATTACCTCTTGGTTTTTAAAACGCCGTATTGATCAGATACAAGAATTTATCCGAGACCCTCACAAAGTCCAAGAACGCGTTTTGTTAGAACTTACCGCAGCTGCCAAAGACACCGAATTGGGCAGATTGTACAACTTTTCAGAGGTAAAGAACTACGAACAGTTTGTGCGCAATACACCCATCACCACCTACGAGGTATTAGAACCCTATGTAGAAAAAGCACGACGCGGGCAGCACAACATCTTTTGGCATACCCCTATCAAGTGGTTCGCAAAAAGCAGTGGTACAACCAATGCCAAAAGCAAGTTTATTCCTGTAAGCGAAGAAGCCCTACAGTTTTGTCATTACAAATCAGGCAAAGATATGCTTTGCCTCTATTTGAACAACAATCCCGATTCAAACCTCTTCAAAGGAAAGAGTTTGCGTTTAGGAGGAAGCAAACAGCTCTACGAGCAGAACGGAACCTATTTTGGCGACCTCTCAGCTATCCTCATTGAAAACCTCCCCTTTTGGGCAGAGTGGAGTTGTACCCCCGGAAACAAAGTATCCCTGATGAGCGAGTGGGAAAGCAAGCTCAAAGCCATTGTAAAAGAAGTAAAAGATGAAAATGTAACCAGTATGGCAGGTGTGCCCTCGTGGATGTTAGTACTACTCAACCGCCTGCTTGAAGAAACACAAAAGAAACACCTCCTTGAGCTATGGCCTAACTTAGAAGTCTATTTCCACGGAGGAGTCAGCTTCGTCCCTTATAGAGAGCAGTATAAGAACATTATCCCATCACCCGACATCCGTTTCTACGAAATTTACAACGCTTCCGAAGGTTTCTTTGCTATTCAAGACCGTAACTATTCAGACGAGATGCTCCTAATGCTCGATTACGGTATCTTTTACGAGTTTATCCCAATGGACACCTTTGGAACTCCCCACGAAAAAGCCATTCCGCTCAGCCAAGTACAGATAGGAAAAAACTATGCAATGCTCATCACCACCAATGCAGGTTTGTGGCGCTATCTAATAGGCGATACAGTCCGATTCACCTCCATTTCACCCTATCGAATAAAGATTACAGGTCGAACAAAACACTTTATCAACGTTTTTGGCGAAGAACTCATTGTAGAGAATGCCGAGCGTGCTTTAGAAAAAGCCTGCGAGCAGACCAACAGCCGCCCTATAGACTACACCGTAGCTCCCATTTTTATGAAAGACAAGCTCAAAGGCGGACACGAATGGCTCATAGAGTTTGAGGTACCCCCTCAAAACCTTGACCACTTCACCCAAATTTTAGACCTTGAACTACAAAAACTCAACTCCGACTACGAGGCAAAACGTTATAACAATATGACCCTAAATAAACCAAAAGTCCACAGTGCCCGCCAAGGCCTTTTCCACGATTGGTTGAAAAACAAAGGAAAGTTAGGCGGACAAAACAAAGTGCCTCGCCTTTCCAATAGCCGAGAGTACATAGAGGAGCTCCTCACATTGTAGAAATGCAAAAATTGCGTACCTTTGCCTTCTAAACAGAGAAAACATAAATATCCGACAGACTAATAATATTCAGTATATGAGAAAAATACAAATGGTAGACCTACAAGGTCAATATGAAAGAATCAAAAGCCAAGTACAAGCATCTTTTGAAGAAGTGCTTACTACAACCGCCTTTATTAATGGGCATCAAGTACAAGCCTTTCAAAAAGAATTGGAAAGCTATATGGGGGTCAAACATGTCATTCCTTGCGCCAATGGTACCGATGCCCTCCAGATAGCTATGATGGGACTCGGACTCAAAGAAGGCGATGAGGTTATCACTGCCGACTTTACCTTTGCCGCTACCGTAGAGGTGATTGCCCTTCTAAAGCTCACTCCCGTCTTAGTAGATGTGTATGACGATACTTTCAACATCAATATCGAAGCGATAGAACGCGCCATTACCCCACGCACCAAAGCCATAGTGCCAGTGCACTTGTTTGGCCAGCCAGCCAATATGGAGGCAATTATGGCTTTAGCCAAAAAGCATAACCTCTTCGTCATTGAAGACAATGCCCAAGCCATTGGTGCTGACTATACCTTTGCCGACGGACACAAACAGAAAGTAGGAACTATTGGCCACGTAGGGGCAACCTCTTTCTTCCCTTCCAAAAACCTCGGTTGCTATGGCGATGGGGGAGCTATCTTCACTAACGACGATGAGTTAGCTTACACCCTTCGAGGCATTGTAAACCACGGTATGTACGTGCGTTATCACCACGATGTAGTAGGTGTAAACTCACGCCTCGACTCTTTGCAAGCTGCGGTATTGCGCGCCAAACTCCCACACCTGAACGATTATAATGCCCGTCGTCGTGAAGCAGCACGCAAATATACGGAAGCCCTCAAAGGCAACCCACATATCATTACCCCTGTCATTGCCGAGGGTTACGACCACGTGTTCCATCAGTACACCCTACGCATCACCAATGGCAAACGCGATGAACTTGCCAAAGTATTAGGCGAGAACGGAGTGCCTTTCGGCATCTACTACCCCATACCATTGCACGCTCAAAAAGCCTACACTCGCGACACCTATCGAGAAACCGACTTTACAGTTACCAACCAGCTCGTGCAAGAAGTCATTTCCCTCCCTATGCACACCGAGTTAGACGACGAACAAATAGCCTTCATCACAGATTTAATCAAGAAAACAGTGTAGGTTATAGCATAACAAGCAATGATTTTGTGTTACACACTTTGCCAAAGATCTTAGTGCCTACTGTGCTATGGTCTTTGGCAAAGATTATAAAATCGATGACAATTGATTGAATATGAAATAGGAACAACAGTTGTAGAAAATTATCAGGTAAAAAAAATTGATACTGATTACTTTGAAAAATAGAAACTTAAAGGTAACCTTATGGAAATCACAGATATCAACCAGTTAGACCCTCTATATGGAGTGTATTCGTATGCCGATTATCTGTTGTGGAAATTTAAAGAGCGTGTAGAACTTTTTAAAGGAAAGCTCTTCAAAATGTCTGCACCTTCAGCAGTAC
>CAUQNY010000105.1:0-3846 GCA_963519425.1 uncultured Capnocytophaga sp. | reverse complement strand
CCACGAGATCTTCTTCATAGAGGAAATTTTTCATATTTTTAAGGATTAGGAATTTCAAAAGCCTCAGCAATGCTGAGGCTTTTGTTTTTAAGTAGTTTCCAATAACAGTCGTTCTTGTAAGACTTCTTTTAAGATAGGCAAGGCACTCTTCTCTATTATTTTGCTTGCCGTAAGCAACACTACTACCTCCTGCCCTCTAATGCTTTTCAAAAAATCATTGAGGACTGGATTCTGCTGCAGCTCTTCTGTATAAAGTTTCTTAAAAGATTGGTAATCGGCATTTTGATGATAGGCTTTGCGCAAGGAAGTGCTAGGAGCTATCTCCTTAGCCCAAACATCTAATGCTAGCGTCTCTTTTTTGATGCCTCGGGGCCATAGACGGTCGGCCAAAACCCTAAAGCCCACGGGAAGTGAAGAGTCGTACACTCGTTTTAAAAGTATCTCCATTTTTTATCTTTTTAAAAGACAAAGGTATAAACTTTTTTGTATCTTTGCCCAAAATTGAATAAAATGAAACATATCGACGGTTTTTCTAAACTCACTAAAGCCGAGAAAATACAATGGCTTTGCAACACGTATTTTCCTAAGGTGGAAAACGCAAAAGCGCTATTTGAAAAATATCACAATGCTGATGCTGACCTGCAGAAGCTACACGACGAGTTCATAGAGAATACTGTAAGCAACTACTACTTGCCTTTTGCAGTAGCTCCTAACTTCGTTATCAACGGACAAACCTATACGGTGCCTATGGCGATTGAGGAAAGCTCGGTAGTAGCAGCGGCCAGCAAGGCAGCCAAGTTTTGGAAAAGTCGCGGAGGATTCCACAGCGAAGTACTCTCTACTGAAAAAACAGGACACGTACACTTCTTTTTCTATGGCGAAAAAGCGCATTTAGAGGCGTTTTTTGCCCGCGTACAGCCTTTGATGCTCGCCTATGCCCAACCTATCACCGCCAATATGGAAAAACGTGGCGGGGGGATTACTTCCCTTACTTTGATAGATAAAACCAAAGCATTGGCGGATTACTATCAACTGTCGGCTACTTTTGAAACCTTAGATGCGATGGGGGCTAACTTCATCAACTCGTGTTTGGAATCGTTTGCCGAGACCTTTAGAGAAGAGGCTGAAAAAGATGCAGCTATCCGTGGGCAATACGAAATTGTGATGTCTATACTCTCTAATTACGTGCCTAACTGCTTGGTGCGTGCCGAAGTGCATTGCCCTGTAGACGAATTGGAAATTGCCCACCTCAAAGGAATGGCAGCAGCCAAAAAATTCGTGCAAGCCCTCGCTATTGCCAATGCTGATGTGTACCGCGCCACCACTCACAACAAAGGTATAATGAACGGCATCGACTCGGTGATTTTAGCCACAGGTAATGACTTTCGCGCGATTGAGGCAGGAGCACACGCCTATGCAGCGCGTTCAGGTAATTACAAGAGTCTTTCCAACGCTTGGATAGAGGGCGACACTTTCCATTTTGCACTCGAATTGCCTTTGGCTTTGGGTACTGTGGGCGGACTTACCACGCTCCACCCTTTGGTGAAAACAGCCCTCGAAATCCTCGAAAAACCCAATGCTCGCGAGCTGATGCAAATCGTAGCTTGTGTAGGTTTAGCACAGAATTTTTCGGCGGTGAGTTCACTTATCAGTTTGGGTATCCAAAAAGGACATATGAAAATGCACCTCAACAATATTTTTAATCAATTAGGTGCTACCGACGAAGAAAAACAACAGCTCACCGCTTATTTCAAAGATAAAACAGTGAGCCATAGTGAAGTTGCCGAGGCGTTGAAGAAGAAGAGGAAAGGATCGCAAGTTTAGGCACTCACCTAATTCTCTTAACAAAAAAAAGCTACCTTAAAAGGGTAGCTTTTTTGTTGCTATAAATTTACGTTTACAAAGGTTTCACCAAGCTCAATAACCATTCTTTTACTTCGCCTTCCAAAAGAGGAGCGAGCTTCTCTTCACAAGTCTTGTGATACGCGTTGAGCCATTGGCGTTCTACATCAGTAAGCAGCCCCACATTGATTCCTGAAGGCATAAACGGACAAAGGGTGAGGGTCTCAAAATCGTAGAAGGTTCCAAACTCGTTGCTCGCTACTTCACGCACCGCAATGAGGTTCTCATGACGAATACCGTACTGGTTTTCTAAGTAAAAACCAGGTTCGTCAGAGCATACCATACCCGCTAATAGTACTTGTGGGTTGAGGTCTTTACGAATATTTTGAGGTCCTTCGTGTACATTCATGAAGCTACCTACTCCGTGCCCTGTACCATGACCGTAGTCTTTGTGGTTTTTCCAAAGTGCCATACGCGCATAAGCATCAAGCTGTACACCGCGAGTGCCTTTAGGGAATTGTACCATTGCAAGTTGTATCATCCCTTTCAGTACAAGGGTACTATCATCTATAAACTGCTGACTTACTTTGCCCAATGGTATGGTACGAGTGATGTCAGTAGTACCTTCAAGATACTGCCCGCCAGAGTCTACCAATATGCTACCTTCAGGGTATACCTCTTTACTGCCGTGTTCAGGAGCCGAATAGTGTACAATGGCACCATTGCATTGATACCCAATGATACTGCCAAAACTTTCACCTACAAAGTTCTTACCCTCAGCACGGAAGTCGCGTAGCTTCTTGCCAATACTATATTCGGTCATTGGCTCTTTGCCTACTTGGTGAGTGAGCCAGTAGAGGAACTTCACCATTGCTACCCCATCGCGTACCATTACAGTACGGAATCCTTCCAGTTCAGTAGCGTTCTTCACGGCTTTCATCAGGTTGCCAGGGGCAGGAGCTTGCACGAGCTTATTGTTCCTTTGGAGCACTTCAAATATCGCCTGATTGGTATTAGGGGCAAGGAGTATATTTTGCCCTTTTACAGTAGCCAAATAGCTATAGAACTCATCATAAGCACGTACGTTTACGTTGGCTGTTGCCAAATGAGTTGTTACCTCAGGAGTGAGTTTAGCTTTATCTACAAATAGGGTAGCTTCTTTATCAGTGAGGGCGATATAACCGAGAAATACAGGGTTGTAAGCTACATCACTACCGCGTAGGTTGAGTGTCCAAGCTACATCGTCTAAGGCAGTGATAAGATGCAAGCTAGTGCGATGGTAAGCCATTGCTTTGCGAATGGCGGTCAGTTTCTCGGCTACGGTTTGTCCTGCCCATTTATCAGGGTGTACGAAAATATGATGAAGAGGGTCTTTTTCGCGGTTCGTCCAGATAAGGTCGATGAGAGGTTGGTGCACCAATTGGATATCGTGAGTAGCTAAAGTAGCTTGCAGTTTTTCCCAAGCAATGTGAGAAGTTGCTAAGGCGTTGAGAGCCACAGTAGCCCCAGTAGGAAGTACTGATACAAGCCAATCGGCATAGTCAGGGGTACCTTCTACACCGTCTTTGAAGAGGTCGATGCCAGAGCCTTTGAGCTCAATGGCCGATTGTACAAAGTAGCGAGAGTCCGTCCACAAGCCAGCTTTATCCTTCGTTACTACTACAAAGCCTGCTGAGCCTGTAAATCCAGAGAGCCAAGCGCGTTCAAGCCATTCTTTGGGCAGGTATTCGCTTAGGTGAGGATCGGCACTAAACACTACAAAAGCGTCGAGATTGTGTTCTTGCATTTTAGCGCGCAAGAGAGCTAATTTTTCAGGTGTATTCATTGTTTATAGTTTTGAGTTCTGAATAACTTTTACGTGGCAAAGGTAGCAATCTTTGAAAAGAAAAGCAAGCATCAAAACAAAAAACTTTGCCAGAAAGCGCAAGAACGCTTTCTGGCAAAGTCTGTTGGCACGGGTGGAGGGATTCGAACCCCCATCAACGGTTTTGGAGACCGCTATTC
>CAUQNY010000104.1:0-4311 GCA_963519425.1 uncultured Capnocytophaga sp. | reverse complement strand
TTCTTGCCATAAACATTGTTTAAATTCACATTTAATTAGGGTGCAAACGTACGCAATTATTTTAATACACGCAAAATTTATCTGATATTATTTTTTGAGACTTATAAATTTTAACAATACTTTCACATTTCAAAGCCCTCTCAACCTTTAAATGCAAAAATAATTAAAAAAACAATGTGCAAAGAATCCACTTTTAACAGTTCTTCAAAAAACCATCTATTAAGATGCGCTTTATAAAATAAGATGTGAGTTATGCTGACCTTATTTTTATTAAAAATTTTCTTTTGTTAATTATTTCAAATTTTTAACACCCATATTCCACAAAGCAAAAGCCTGAATATCGGCATTCTGTTGTATAGTCTTGCTCACTGGAGTCCCTGCTCCATGCCCTGCATTAGTCTCTATACGAATCAAGATAGGATTACTTCCTGCTTGCTTGCTTTGAAGCTCAGCTGCAAACTTAAAGCTGTGAGCAGGAACTACTCTATCATCGTGATCTCCCGTAGTAATAAGCGTAGCAGGATAATGCTGCCCTTCTTTTACATTGTGGAGAGGCGAGTAACCTTTTAGATAGTTAAACATCTCTTGACTATCGGCTGCCGTTCCATAATCATAAGCCCAGCCAGCTCCTGCCGTGAAAGTGTGATAACGCAACATATCTAAAACTCCTACTTCAGGAATCGCTACCTTGAAAAGGTCAGGACGCTGAAGCATTGTAGCCCCTACAAGAAGTCCTCCGTTAGAGCCTCCACGGATAGCCAAATAGCTTGGCGAGGTGTATTTTTGTGCTATCAGATATTCAGCAGCAGCTATAAAGTCATCAAATACATTTTGTTTCTGCATCTTAGTTCCAGCATCGTGCCATTTTTTGCCATATTCGCCTCCACCGCGCAAGTTGGGTACAGCATACACGCCTCCATTTTCCATCCAAACAGCTGTAGCTACTCCAAATCGAGGGGGCAAACTTACATTAAATCCGCCATAGCCGTAAAGCAAAGTAGGATTCTGACCATCTAACTTCAAGCCTTTCTTATAGGTAATCATCATTGGCACACGAGTACCATCCTTGCTGTTGTAAAATACTTGCTTCGTTTCGTACTGATTGCTGTCAAAGTTGATAGCAGGTTTCCAATAAAGTTCAGTAGCTCCTGTTTCCAAATCCATTTGGTAGATTTGAGCAGGGTAAGCATAATTTGTAAAAGTATAATAAGTGTGCTTTTCTTCTTTCTTAGCATAAAAACCACTCGCAGTCCCTACACTAGGGAGAGAGACCTCTCTGATGAGCTTTCCATTATAGTCGTATTGCTTAACTTGAGATGCTGCATCAACCATATAGGTAGCAAAAATATAGTTCCCAGCCAACGAGATACTAAGCACATTCTGAGTTTCTGGAATAACTTCTTGCCAATGTTCTGGAGTAGGAGTAGAAATTTGTGTTTTCACTAAACGGCCATTGGGAGCCTTTAAGTTCGTTTGAAGATAAAGCGTAGTGCCTACCATATCAACAAAATTGGTGTCGCCATCAAAGCTATTGGTAATAGACACAAACGAGGCCTTAGGGCTGTTCAAATCTTTCACGAATAGTTTGTTCCCTGAGGTAGCCTCAGCAGTTGAGACAAAGAGATAGCGTCCATCAGAAGAAACCTGTGCCGAAACATAGCGGTACTTTTGTCCTGCTTCCCCTCCAAAAACCAATTTATCCTCTTTCTGTGGAGTGCCCAACTGGTGGTAGTAAAGCTTGTGGTGGTCAGTTTTAGCAGATAGTTCACTCCCTTTAGGCTTGTCGTAGCTCGAATAGAAAAATCCGTCATTAGCCTTCCAAGCAAGGTTGCTAAACTTAATATCTACAAGGGTATCTCCTATTCTTTCTTTGGTTTGAGCATTTAGCACAACCCCTTTTCGCCAATCGCTACCACCTTCAGAAATAAGGTAAGCTACCAAAGAGCCATCGTGAGAGAAGGCAACATCAGAAAGAGAAGTAGTGCCATCAGCCGAAAAAGTATTAGGATTTAGGAAAAGTTCTTCTTGACCTTGTATGTTTTTGCGATACAAAACAGATTGGTTTTGAAGACCATCATTCTTATAATAATAGGTGTATTGACCTTCTGTAAAGGGGGTTCCGAGTTTTTCGTAGTTCCAGAGTGCTTCAATTTTCTGTTTGATAGCCTCTCGGAAAGGAATTTTGGAGAGATAATCAGCTGTAAAAGCGTTTTGCTTTTTCACCCACTCAGCTGTTTCTGGCGCTCGGTCATCTTCCAACCACCGGTAGGGGTCGGGTACTTTTTGGCCAAAATAACTATCTACCGAGTCTACTTTACGGGTTTCAGGGTAGTTCATTTTTGCATCAGTGTTTTTTGGGGTGTTGTTGCAGGCTGCCAAAGAGAGCAGTGCTGCGGCAAATAATGTTCTTTTCATTCTTCAGCTTAATTTGTGTCAGTTAGACAAAACAAGATGAGGCTTTAGCTTGAGAGGAAAAAAGCACTCACTAATTTCCAAGGCTGTTGGATTTTAGAATTATAGCGACAAAATTACTACTTTTTTTTGAAATCACAAATTTTTGGTCAAAAATATTAGAACAACACACAAATTTAGAAATTAAAAAAAGAAAAATCAAAAATACACCATCTCTATTTAACTTGTTTTAACTGAAGTAAAAGATGAGCAAAGAGCAATCGAAAGGTAGACGAAAAAACAGTCGTTCGAAAGTCTAAATTAGGCAACTCAAATAGAAGAGGTAGATATTTTGCAAGTTAATGGCAAAAAGCTATCATATCTAATTCGTTTTTAAGGCAAAAATCGAAATTTTCTTTTAGCCCCATAATAGCCTCATAAGCAAAGCCTTTTTCATCATCATCTCCATCTAACATAGCTTCTATTTCATTCTCCGTTTTATGAACTTTGGCAAACAAAGAGGCTATATGTTCAAGTCTTTTCTTGTCTAATAGGTCTATCATAGGGAAATCGGCTATTAGAGGTAGCGGAAAAGGGTCGGCATAATCAGCAGGGAATAACTCTGCCTCTATATCAATCTCAATATCATAATCTTCAGCAACAGTTTCGTTGATAACTTCGGTTATATACCCTAACTTAATTTCTTGTGTTTTGGGCAGGGTTTCCCCTAAAGTAGCGCAAATTCCGATGAAAGCATATCCATAGTGATACCCCTCCAAGGTGTAAGGATTGCCCTTTATAATATCAATAAGGGCTTGAGAGGTTTCTTGGTTTTGTTCGGCATAGTTTTGGAAAACATCATTGGCTTTTACCTTTTGCAAAAGGGCTTCATCTTTAGAGCCAAAAACAGCTTTGATTTCAGGAGTTTTCACTCCGTAAGTAAAAATATAATATCCCATAAGTAGAATGTTTTTTATTGAAAGGACAAAGGTGCGAGCCGCACGGACAGGAAACTTTGGCAAAGAGCAGTGATGTTTATTTATAGTCCTACCCCCGTTCCCCCTTCCGAAAGAAGGGGGGGCAATCCGCAAAAGCGATAATATATAATCCTACCCCCGTTGAGGCTGCCCTAAAAGTTTTATTTGCGTAGGCGTTTGCAGCACATACTCAGCTATCGCTGGCTTTCCTACATAACATACCGCAAAAGTAACTTTTCACTAATAGCAAAACAGTGCCATATCGAGCTTGTTCTCAAGGCAAAAAGCAATGTTTTCTTTTAAGCCCATAATATCGTAATAAGCATAGCCTTTTTCATCTTCTTTTTTCAAGACATCTATTTCCTCGGGGGTTTTGTGCACTTTGTCTAATAAGTTGGCAAGGGCTTTGAGGTGTTCCTCATCAAGCAGACTGATCATTGGTTCGTAAGTTTTTTTTATAAGGTGAGAAGGAAAACACTTCTTAGGGAAGAGTTCGAAATCTATACTCACCTCAATGCCCCAATCTTCTAAGAGGGCTCGGTCAATAAGGCTTGTAGAGTACCCCGATTTAATATCCTCATCATAAGGTAATTCTGTGCCAAAAGCTTTGCAAATCCCGATAAAGGTATAACCGTAGTGATAACCTTCGAGAGTGTAGGGGTTGCCCATTATCATCTCGGTGAGAGCTTGAGTGGTTTCTGGGGTTTCATTTACATTGTATTGGAAAGTTTTATTGGCTTTTATTTTTTGCAAAAGGGCTTCATCTTTAGAGCCAAAAATAGCTTTGATTTCAGGAGTTTTTACTCCGCAAGCAGAAATATAAGATCCCATAAATAGAATGTTTTTTATTGAAAGGACAAAGATAGTATTTTTATGAAGAAAAACAAAAAAGGCTGTCGCAAAATAAGATTTGCGACAGCCTTTTATTTACTAATTGACAAAT
>CAUQNY010000103.1:0-4393 GCA_963519425.1 uncultured Capnocytophaga sp. | reverse complement strand
TGTCTTCACTTTGTCTTCACTTTGTCTTCACTTCGTCTTCACTTTGTCTTCACTTCGTCTTCACTTTGTCTTCACTTTGTCTTCACTTTGTCTTCACTTTGTCTTCGCTTCGTCTTCACTTCGTCTTCACTATTCCTTCACTATTCCTTCACTATTCCTTCACTTTGTCTTCACTATTCCTTCGGTGTCTGTTCTCTCAGCGCCTGCTTCTCTTGTTTCAGCTTAAATGAAAGACAAAGTGAGAGAAAACGCAGAAAAGGCAGAAAAGTTTTGTTTTAAAACGAAATGTATCTTTTTCTGATTCTGTTTCTATAATTCCTTGCAAAAAGACATAGACGAAGAAAAGAGCATTTAAAAACTCTCAAAAGAACAAGAAAGACTTTATCTGCTGATTATTAAGACATTAATTTTAAAACCATTTTTGTTATCTTTCTACTATTTGCAAAAAATATCAAAATTATTTTTGCACTTCCACAAAAATAACTACCTTTGCCGATTGATTAATAACACCAATACAAATTTTACATTTACAACAATGGCAGTACTCGAAAAGATTAGAAGTAAAACCGTATTCCTTATCGCGATTATCGGGCTCGCCCTTTTCGCTTTCATCATCTCCGATTTCATTGGCAAAGGTCGTTTTAGCAACCAACATCCTACTGAAATTGGTACTGTAAACGGCGAAGAGGTGCCTATTGATGCGTTCCGCCTACAAGTAGAAAACGCTGTACACCAAGCTAATGGACAAGCCAGCAGCATCGAAGCAGCTAAATATGTGTGGGAACAGAACGTACAACAAATCCTCCTCAATCAGCAGATTGAAAAATTAGGCCTTAGCATAGAAAAAGACCAAATTCTCGCTGTTTTGGCCAAAACTCCTTTAGCCCAAAACCCTCAGTTTGTGAATGAATATGGCGTGTTCGACGCTTCTAAGTTCACTGCGTACCTCGCTACTCTAAAATCTACCAATCCTCAAGCTTATGGACAGTGGAAAATGCAAGAAGATGCTATTATCGAGGGAGCTAAACAACAAATGTACTTTAGCCTTATCCGTGCTGGGTTAGGCGTTACAAAAGCAGAAGCCGAAATGGCATACCACCAAGAAAAGGACTTGGCCGATATTCAATACGTTGCTCTTCAGTACAGCAGTATTGACGACAAAAACATCAACGTTTCAGATAGCGAAATTAAAGACTACATCAAAAAACACGAAAAACAATTCAAACAAGAGGCCTATCGCAACATTCAATACATCGTTGTAAACGAAAAACCTTCTGAAGCCGATGTAAATGCTGAACGCGAAAACTTGCTGAAACTTTTGCAACCAGAAGTAGTGTTCAACAATAAAACTCACGCCAACGATACTTTGGCAGGATTCGCTACTACAAAAGAGGTAAAAGAATTTGTAGACAAACATTCTGACACCCCTTATGACACCTTATATGTAACCAAAGAGAATATCCGTTCATCTTATGCGGATACGCTATTTGCTCTTCCTGTTGGTAAAATATTTGGCCCTTACGAAGAAAATGGTAGCCTAAAACTAAGCCGTATGATAGGAAAACAAGCTAATGGTGCCGTAAGAGCAAGCCATATCTTGATAGCCTATACAGGTAGTCAAGCTGCTAACAACAGCATCACTCGCACTAAAGAAGAAGCTAAAGCCAAAGCCGAAGAACTCTTAGCACAAGCTAAAACTGCAGGCACCGACTTTGCTACCTTGGCCAGCGAAAACTCAGACGAACCAGGAGCGAACTACCGCGGTGGCGACCTCGGTTTCTTCACCAAAGGAACAATGGTTAAGCCTTTCGAGCAATTTGCTTTTGCCAACCCTACGGGAACCATCGGATTAGTTGAAACAGACTTCGGTTTCCACATTGTGAAAATCACCGACAAAGCGGAAGCGGTAAATTTGGCTACTATCAGTAGGCACATAGAACCTTCTGATGCTACCCTAAACGACCTTTTTGCTAAAGTTAGCAACTTCGAAATGAAGGCTACCCAAAACCCTAAGGAGTTTGCTAATACTGCCAAAGCTGCCGAACTATCAGTGCTACGCGCAGACAACTTGCATCGCAATGATGACCAAATTATAGGATTAGGAGCTAACCGCTCTATCGTACAATGGTTGTTCCAAAAAGGCACTAAAGTGGGCGACATCAAGAAGTTTACCTCTGGAGGCAACTACATCGTAGCCCAATTAGTAAAACAAGGCGAAGAAGGTATCAGCGAAGTACAAGACGTAGCTACTTTCGTGAAACCTATCCTTATCCGCGAGAAAAAAGCTGCAATGCTAAAAGGAAAAGCAAAAGGCAACAGCCTACAAGAAATTGCTTCAGCTAACAAAACTGAAGTAAAAACAGCTATGGGACTTACTATGAACAACCCTACCATCATAGGTGAAGGACGTGAGCCAATGGTAGTTGGGGCTGCTTTCGGGTTGAAAGAAAATCAGCTTTCTAAGCCTATCGAAGGCGAAAATGCCGTGTATGTTATAAAACTCACTTCGGCTACCATAGCACCTGCTACTGATGACTACAAGCCTTATGCCGAGACTATTGAGAAATTGCGCACCGACCGTGCTGGACAATCTATCTTAAAATCATTAGAAAACAGCGCTAAAATCAAAGAAAACCTAAGCGCATTCTACTAAAATAATAAGGCATTAAAATAAAGGTAAAGCCAGCGCAACACAAGTGCTGGCTTTACTTTTTAGCTTTTGCACCCTTTCACCCCCTTTTAACACAACAAAAAAGATGGATTTAAGCAATTACCGAAAGACTTACAGCCAGCGGGAACTCTTAGAAAAAGAAGTTCCGGAAAACCCTATGCAACTTTTCCAAACGTGGTTTTACGAAGCCGATGAAAACGATAGGGTTGATGAGGCCAACGCGATGTCCGTCAGCACTATTGGCTTAGACGGTTTCCCCAAAACACGCGTTGTGCTACTCAAACAGTACACCTACGAAGGTTTCGTATTCTACACCAATTACGACAGCGAGAAAGGGAAAGCCATCAGAGCCCATCCACAAGTATGTTTGTCGTTTTTCTGGCCTTCAATGGAAAGACAAATCATCATCAAGGGAACTGCGGAAAAAATAGCACCGAATCTCTCTGATGGCTATTTCGAATCGCGCCCCTTAGGAAGTCAGTTAGGAGCTATCGTATCACCACAGAGCGAGGTGATTCCGTCTCGTGAATACTTAGAAGAGGCGCTACACCACTTAGAAAACGAATACCAAGGCAAAGAAGTGCCACGCCCTGAGCATTGGGGGGGCTTCTTAGTACGCCCTCAGAGCATAGAGTTTTGGCAAGGTCGCCCTAACCGATTGCACGACCGTTTGAGGTATACCCTAACAGAGGAGTACGACTGGAAAATGGAGCGTTTAGCTCCGTGAAAGAAAAATATTTGAAAAAACTTTTGGTAATTAAAAGTTTTGTTGTACCTTTGCCACCCAGAAGAATGCGCAAATACGCACTGAATCAATTACCAATTAAATTAACAAACTATGGTTCAATACTTTAAAGAATCACTTGAGGAGCTAAAAAACAACATAACTTGGCCTTCTTTAGGCGATACGCAAAAAGAAATGGTGGTAGTAGTGGTTTTCTCCATACTATTTTCGCTAGTCATTTGGGGAATGGATTCTTCATTTGAGTACCTTATAGGTAAGTATTTTGAATTTATGAAATAAAAACAACAGGAGAATGTCCGGATTGTTAGAAAAAAAATGGTACGTTATTAAAACCGTTACTGGTCAAGAAAACAAGATTAAAAGCCACATAGAGAATGAGGCCTCTCGTTCAGGTTATTCCGACTATGTGGAGGAAGTACTTGTGCCTACTGAAAAAGTAGTACAAGTGCGCAGTAATGGAAAAAAAGTAACAAAAGAAAAAGTGTATATGCCAGGTTATGTGATGGTAAAAGCCCATCTTGCTGGAGAAGTACCTCACCTTATAAGATCCATTCCTGGTGTTGTAGGCTTCTTGAGCGAGTCTAAAGGAGGCGAGCCACTAGCCTTGCGCAAAGCCGATGTAAACCGTATGCTCGGCAAAGTAGACGAGCTTGCTGAAAGTGTAGAAATAGCAGCTATCCCATTTGAAGTAGGCGAAACAGTTAAACTGATAGACGGGCCTTTCAACAGCTTCAATGGAGTGATAGAAAGCGTAAATGAGGAAAAACGCAAACTAAAAGTAATGGTGCAGATTTTCGAAAGAAAAACGCCTTTAGAGGTTAGCTACACCCAAGTTGAAAAATTGTAACAAAGCCCCTTAAAACAAGGGCACTAAAAATAATTATTAATAAACAATGGCAAAAGAAATTAGTAAAGTAGTTAAGCTACAAGCTCGGGGAGGTCAAGCGAACCCTTCGCCACCAATTGGACCCGCATTA
>CAUQNY010000102.1:0-4404 GCA_963519425.1 uncultured Capnocytophaga sp. | reverse complement strand
ATAATACATTAATTTTCAGAGTGCAAATATATGAAATTATTTTGACACCTCAATTTGTTTATTTTTACCATATATAGTTTTTGTAGGAATTCTCATTGTGCAGTTTTTTTTAACCAAAAAATATTTGAAAAAAAGAATAGAAAGTTCATATTTAACAATGGAAGATAAAAAATATTTTTTCTCTTCTTCAAATACTGATTAAGTTTTACAAATATATCGTTTTCGTGAGCAAAAAGGCTTATGAGTCGTTTGTGCGAGTTGCCCAAGCACAAGGGACTACTGCCTTACTTAGCAAAGTCAAGAGCGTACCCCACCCCAATAGTACGTGGTGGAATAGAGCCATAGCGCAATATGAGGGGCGCACAGGTAAAGAAGAACTAAAGAGAATACTTTCCAACCTCGTTCCATAAAGAGACAACTATTTGGTTATGTGGAAAAAGTGTCGGAACTTTGCGGCGTAAAAAGGTTACTACTTTTACAGTGCAAAGTTCTTTTTACTTAACATTTAACCACTTCTCCTAAGTCCAGATATACTAAATATTTGCCTTTCACTTGCCAGCCAATAGCTTCTAGGTTTTGAGCATAGTACGATAGCTGTTGGGGATATTGGGTGTTAGGTTGTCCTGTCTTGTAGTCAATGAGGTAAACCTCTTGATTGTTAGGGTTGTAAGCAATCCGGTCAGGACGGAAGTATTTGCCATTTTGGTCTATGAACTCTCGTTCAGCAAAGTATTCATATTGCTTGCTGAAAAAAGGAGCTAACGCTGCTTGGGCAAGTAGTCCCTCTAACTGAGGGGCAAGCACTGCGTGTTGTGCTTCGCTGAGAGTACCTTCTTCCAAAGCATTAGAGAGTACTTCGGGCAGGTCTGTCGCATATACTACCTTAGAGAGTAGTTCGTGTAGTAAGTTGCCTCGCTCCAAAGCTTCTTTTTGGTGAGTGTTCCAGAGCAATGAAGCCCCTGTAGCTATCTTGTATTGTGGGGTAGCAACTCCTTTTTGAAAAGGGATGAAAGCCATTGGTGGAGCACTTTCTTTTTTCTTTTTGGCAGGAAAAATAGGCTCTCCATAGGTGTATTCCACTACATCATCGTTCCAAAAGTTTTCGTGCTGCAAAAACTGCTGAAACAGGCTGCCATAAGTATCGCTACTTCGTTTGGGCAGAGAGCTAATCACGTATAGGAACGATTCAGGCCGTGTCATTGCTACATATAGCACATTCAGTTGGTCGAGGAGGTTCTGTTCGTGCACTTGCGTCATCAGCTCTTCAGCTTTTGGGTCGTAGTTCACTAAGTTCTTGTTCGTGTTGAGCAACAGATATTCAAAACCGTTAAACTGTTTTCGGTCTACAGGGAACCACAGCTTTTCGGTGTGAGTGTCGATGAGTTTGCTATCGGCAAAAGCATAGATAATCACAGGAGCAGAAAGACCTTTGCTCTTGTGTACTGTCATTACGCTGATAGCGTCTACTCCTTCTGGCGAACTGATGCTAATTTTGTCCTGTTGGTCGTTCCAAAACTCCAGAAAATCTGCCAATCCCCCTTTGCGTGCATTCTTAAAATCGAATACAATATCCATAAAATGGGTGAGATAGGCGTCAGATGTGCGTGCCAAATCAAAACAATTCACTGCCAAAGCTACACCTTCATAGAGCGAGTACTGGTTAAATTGCTCCATCGAAAAGTTGAAATGGGCAAAGAAAGTGTTCACCGGCTCCTTCACGTATTGGCTGAGCAGTTGGTGTGGGTCTTTAATGTTTTTTAGCCGGATGTAGTCCAAGAGCAATTGCACTTTGGTTGCATTGCTTTCAGGGTGGTAGAGAAGAGTTAAGAGAGTGATGAGAAACTGTACTGAAGCAACATTTTTCAGCAGGAGCGAGTCCGGCGAGATTACGTTTTTCTGTTGAGAGGAGAGAAAAGAGGCTACAGCTGACCCTTCGCGGTTGGTGCGCACCAGCACTGTAATATCTTTGTCAGCAGCCCCAGCGCGGTTGGCATGCTGAATTTTTTCGAAGATAGCCTCGCAGTAAGCCCGTTCACGAGGGCTAAGCATATCAGCTGCAGTGAGGATCCCTTCGTTATCTGTGCTGTAGGAATTTTCATCCTCTTCCTCGGTTTCTTCATTAGTATTTATGAATGAAATAGAGACATAGCCTTCAGGCAGACTTTTGTCTTTCCCTTGGGGGTAGTTCTGTCCTGCGTGCTCATAGAGGTCGCGATACTCGCTACTCTTGAATTTTTTGGTAGCAAATTCAAAGAAGAGATTGTTAAACTGAATGATAGACTTCAAGCTGCGGTAGTTGTCTGCCAAGTCAATCACTTCTCCGTGAATGTTGAAAGGGTTCTTCTTGTTGTTGTATAAATCCATAAACTGTTCAGCCTTGCCACCACGCCATCGGTAGATGGACTGTTTGGCATCACCTACCAGCAGTACCGAGCCTCGCTGCTTGCCTACTTCGCTCTGTACAGCGTTGAGAATAAGCGGAATGAAGTTCTCCCATTGTAGGGTAGAGGTGTCTTGAAACTCGTCAATAAAGTAGTGGCGGAACTTTTCCCCGATACGCTCGTAGATGAAAGGAGCTGGTTGGGTGCTCAGTTCTGACGAAATTACCCCGTTGAACTCCCATATAGGCAAGATATTTTCTTCTTCTTTGATGATTTCTATTTCCTTTTGTATACGGTTTAGCAATGCCAAAGGCACTACATATCTCAGAGCGTTGCGAGAAAAGTTCAGTGCCGAGAAAGCTTCTCGAATAGCTAGAAACAAGTTAGCAATAGTATCTTGTAGGCTGTCTATAAGGGTGGTGTCTAACTTCTTGCTCGCAGATTTTCCATAGAGAGGTTCTCCTTCTATTAAATTGTTTTGCCAACCACTGCCCCACGAAGGCTCTTTAGGATAATCAGCAGTGAGTTTGTCGAAGAAATCATATAGGTACCCTCTGTTAAAAGCCTCTTTCCCCAATCCATTCTCCTTCATAAGTTGCATAAAGTCTTGAGCAGATGTTTTGATACAGTTCTGGGCATCGGTGCGCTGTTTCAGCAGAGTGCTTTTCAGAGCTCGGAAGTCAGACAGCTCTTTGTTTTTAAGAGATTGCAGTTGCGTGTAGTGGTTTTCGTCAGTGAGCATTTTAGCTACTTCCAATAGTTCCTTAGTGGTATCCCAACTCTTGTCTTCGTCAATTTTATCGTTAGAAAACTCAATGAGCAGTTCCGTGAGTTCAGGGTCATTGCCTGCTTGGTTCATTAGGTTGTCTACTGCTCTTTCCAATAGAGTCTGACTGTCCAACTGTACTTCAAAGAAAGGGTTGAGATGCAAATCGTGAGAGAAACGGCGTATCAGCTGGTGGTTAAAACCATCAATAGTGCTGATGTTGAAGGCTGCGTAGTTGTGTAAGAGGTGTTCTAATGTCTTGGCAGAACGTTCTCTCAGTTCTTCTACAGAAATATTTAAATCCTTCTGCAGTGCAGAGAACATAGTATTAGGTTCGGTGAGCATTTTCTCCTCGCTGAAGAGCCCCAGCAGTTCAATGATGCGGTTCTTCATCTCAAAAACTGCCTTATTAGTAAAAGTTATGGCAAGTAAATGCCTAAAAAGGTCAGGATATTTGCTGCCGAGAATAATTTGTAGATAGGCTTTCACAAGGCTATAGGTCTTTCCAGACCCTGCCGAGGCGTTGTATATGGTATAATTTGCTGGTTCAGTCATTTGTTGATTGTTAAAATTGTGCTGCAGGAGCGGTATCATTATTGAGTTTTTTGTCTATAGAGTTGTTTTTTACTTTAGAGAAATCGTAGCTAACACCAAAGACTAACATATTGCGATTGTTCTCTATGTGGGTATAACTATGTTGGTTTACCAAACCTTCGTAACTGCTCTTCATCTTGTATTCCGAAGGCATTCCTAACCAAAACACACCACCTTTAAGTGTCCAACTACCTAACTGGTATTCTACAAAAATATCATTGTTATTTTCATAAGTGCTCATCGTATTCCCATCTATGTAATAAATAGGAAAGTTGAAACTGTAATCTACCCTCAAATCTTTATAGGTAAAAGTAAGTGATAGGTTGTTGTCGATATAATCATTGCGAGCGCGTAGTCCAGCATCAGTAACCAAAGTTTCACGTGTAGGGGCTATATTAGCTGAAAATTCAAATAAATCATTCCTTAATGGTTTAAAAGTACCATCTAATGAAAAACCAAACTCCTCGTGATATTTACTGTTTTCATAAGTGCTGAGTAGTCCGTTGCGTATGGGGTCTTTGATATAAATATCAGTAATTACTCGTTGGGTGTTTTTGTAGAAGGGTTGAAGGTTAAAATCGGTGTACTCATTGTTGAAAGTATAAGAGAGTCCAGTCCAAAATATATGTTGTGATTTTAGGTAAGGGTTTCCTGTCTCCAAAA
>CAUQNY010000101.1:0-4458 GCA_963519425.1 uncultured Capnocytophaga sp. | reverse complement strand
CGAGTACTAAGTATGTAGAAAGCTCTTTGATGACTTATTTGGACGAGAGTTCGATGCTCTCCGACTCCACAGCGTAGAGGCTACTCAAAAAATATTTGAGTAGCCTCTTTGTTTTTTCAAAAAACCATTGTACATTTGTGGCAACTTTTTAATAGATTGGTATTCACACCCCCAAACAACTAATAATACTATGTTAATCAACAACCAAAAAAAACTTCCTCTTCTCATCTATCTCTTCTTCTGGATGTGGGCTATCTATGCACAAACCGATAGCCTAGCAGTAGCCGAGTACACAGTAAAAGAGGTACCCAACGTGCAGCTAGAAGACGCCTCTCAGTACACCACCGACCCCCAAAGAGTACTGAGCGAAGAAGCACGAGCGCATATCAATAGCCTTGCTGCAGGCTTGCGTTCGGACACTAGGGTAGAATTGGCCGTGGTAATCTTACCCCGCATCAGCTATGATTATGCCGATGCGCGGGAGTTTGCCAACTTGCTTTTCAACCATTGGGGCATCGGACAAAAAGGGAAGGATAACGGCCTTCTGTTTCTCCTCCTGACCGACCCTGAACAGCGCGAAATCGTCTTTGAAGTAGGCTACGGCTTAGAAGAAAATCTTCCCGATGGTCTCTGCAAACTCATCCAAACCAAAAAAATGATCCCCCTGATGAAAGACGGAGACTACGGTGCGGGAATGATAGCAGGGATTGAAGAAGTAGCACAAATCTTAAAGGGAAGCTCAGAAGTAAAAGCTCTCTATGAGGAAGAACAGAAACAAGAAAAGCAAGAAAATCTAATGATAGGCGTGGGATTCCTTGCCCTTATCGTTTTTCTAAATATATGGTTCAGAAAAGAATTTCGCAAAACCTTAGAAAATATTCGCTCCAACAATCACAAAAACGGCTACAAGAAACTGGTAGAGATTGAAAAGAAAGGTTTCAACCTTGGCTGCCTAATCCTTTTAATATTTTTTCTTCCCATAGCTATTATGTTTGCTCCCTTACTCATCAGTTGGGCAAGGAATACCAAACGCCTGCGCAAGCAAATCAAAGAAGAGCTAGAATGCGAAGAATGCAACTCAGTAAACACTACCGAACTAGTACGGACAAAAGAAGAAGTAATGGCAAACTATCTACTGACCACTTACACCTTCCGATGCAGAAATTGCGGACACGTACACACAGAAACTGAAAAACAGAGCAACAGGAGCCGCAGTGGGTTTGCAAGCAGCGGAGGCTCTCGCAGTTCGTGGGGCGGCAGTTCTGGCGGCTCGTGGGGTGGCGGTAGCTCTGGCGGAGGAGGAGCCTCTACCCGCTTTTAAAAACAACCTATTTTGGAAAAACACCTAACTATTCAAACAATGAAAAACAAGTGGATTTACATTGCCATCGCGGCATTGGTAGGATTCTATTTGATGAACGCCTACAACGGATTAGTAAAACAAAAACAAGAAGTGAAAGCCAAGTGGTCGCAAATAGAAGTGCAACTACAACGCCGCAACGACCTGATTCTCTCTCTGGTGAAAACTGTAAAAGGCTATGCTAAGCACGAGAGCAGTACATTAGAAAACGTGATTGCTGCCCGTGCTAAGGCTACACAAATAACTGTAGACCCTAACAAGTTAGACGAAGCTTCTATGGCCAAAATGGCACAAGCTCAAGGAGAACTATCGCAAGCCTTAGGTCGCCTGATGATGGTATCGGAAGCCTACCCCGAACTGAGAGCCAATGAGAACTTTATGATGCTGCAAACTGAAATATCGGGCTGTGAAAACCGCTTAGCTGTAGAACGCAAACGCTACAACGAAGCGGCTAAAGAATACAATGCAGGTATCTTAACATTCCCACGCAACCTGATTGCCAGTTCCTTTGGCTTCACCGAGGCAGCCTACTATCAGGCAGAAGCGGGGGCTAACAAAGCTCCTGATTTTGAGTTCTAATCTCCTTAGCGCCCAATGACCAGCTTAATTGTAGACGACGAGCCTATGGCGCTCCAGCTGATAGAAAGCTATGTATTAAAAACTCCCTCCTTGCAATTAGTAGGCAAGTTTTCTAATGCGATTGAGGTCTTGCAATACTTTCTAGGCGGAGGGAGTGCCGACCTGATTTACTTAGACATCCAGATGCCTGAGCTCAGTGGCCTAGATCTATCTAAAAAATTGCCTCCTGAAACCCGCATTGTCTTCACCACAGCTTTTGACAAGTATGCGGTAGAAGGCTACAAGGTGAACACCATAGGCTACTTACTAAAACCTTTTGATTATACCGAGTTTCTAGAAACTGTACAAAAAGCACAACAGCTGA
Source organism: uncultured Capnocytophaga sp. (assembly GCA_963519425.1). Lineage (GTDB taxonomy): Bacteria > Bacteroidota > Bacteroidia > Flavobacteriales > Flavobacteriaceae > Capnocytophaga. The sequence goes on along the minus strand of CAUQNY010000101.1, from coordinate 2,155 downwards.
TAAACATCAGTTCTCCAGCAGTTATCGCCTCCGATTTCTTCTTTGTAAAATCGGAAAGCAGGCAAGTGAAAGTGCTTTTTGATGATATTCGGTACATTGAGAGTATAAAGGACTATGCCAAGATTCATCTGCTAAGTCAGGAGCAACCTTTGGTAAGTTTAGTGAGCTTGAAGAAATTAGAAGAGCAGTTGCCCCCCGAACAGTTTATGCGAGTGCACCGCTCATTTATAGTCGCACTGAACAAAGTCAAGATAGTAGAGCGCAACCATATAGTATTTGGCAAAGAGCGTATCGGAATAGCAGAAAGCTGCCGAGAAGCCTTCCTGACCAAGATGAAGATTTCAAACTAAAAACAAAAATAGGCTGCCCAAATGGACAGCCTATTTTGCTTTGTTTTTATAAGTAAAGAATTATTTTTTAATCAACCGGAAGATTTCACCTATCCACAGCACCAAGCTGGTAGCTCCGATGATAATCGCCCAATCTACTAATTCAAGTGGTGTAACATTGAACATCTGCCCTCCAAAGGAAGTGATAAATACTTGACCAATAATGATGGCTGCTGCTATGAGCATAAAACCTTGACTAGCCCCCATATTGTTAAATGCGCTTCTACCTGTGCGATACGCTTTGGCATTGAACATATTCCAGAATTGGAGGAAGACGAAAATAGAGAAGAACAAAGAGAGTTCGTAGGCCGACAATCCGTTTTCAGGAGCTCCAAAGTGGAAGAAATGACTGAGATAATCAGTGAGGGAGAACTGTGTAAGGCTTGTAATATCTTCATTTTTAAAGTACTGAATCAATCCGAAGAGCAATACCACAAAGAATCCTCCTACCCCAAAGATGCCTTTAGCCATTGGAGAACTGATGATGTTAGCTCCACGAGGACGTGGCTTGTCGTTCATCACAAGGTTGCTTGGAGGCAAAGAAGCCAAAGCTAAGGCAGCAAAGGTATCCATAATAAGATTTACCCAAAGCATTTGAGTAACCGTAAGCGGTGATTCTACGCCTAAGAATGCCCCAATGAGTACAATAATACACGCTGCTACGTTGATGGTCATTTGGAAGAGAATAAAACGCTGAATGTTCAAATAGAGTGAACGCCCCCACATCACAGCTTTCCCGATACTGCTGAACGAGTTATCTAAAATTGTAATATCAGAAGCTTCTTTGGCTACCGAAGTACCGTCGCCCATAGAAAGTCCTACTTGAGCCGCTTTGAGGGCTGGCGCATCATTGGTTCCATCGCCTGTTACAGCTACTACTTCACCTTTTTGCTGCAATAGATTTACAAGGCGCGCTTTGTCTAATGGGCGTGCTCTCGAAATAACGCGTAGGTCGGTAATGCGGTCTAAGAGTTCGGCATCGCTCATTGCAGCAAACTCTACCCCTGTAATTTGATTGCGGTCAGTACAAGTGTCGTCCCACAAACGTATTTGGCGTGCAATCTCTCTGGCTGTACCAGGAGTGTCGCCTGTAACTATCTTCACTTGGATACCAGCATTCATACATTCTTCAATAGACGCTGGCACATCAGGACGTACGGGGTCTGAAATAGCCGTAATTCCAATAAAGTTTAACCCATTGATAACAAGTTTACCATTTTCTGAGATAACAGTATTCGGGTTGTCAATCACTTTATAGGCAAAACCAATGGTACGCATCGCTTGGTTTTGGTACTGCAACAGTTTGGCTTCAAAATCTGCTTTTGAAATATCAGAAAGGAACTTATCCCCCTCGTGGCAGAAAGTCATTACGATTTCGGGAGCCCCTTTTACATACAACACGGGTTTGCCAAGAGTTGGCGATTGCACTAACGTGGCCATATACTTGCGTTCGGTAGAGAAAGTGAGCTGGTTAAGCACTTCGCTCTCCTCGCGAATAGGCAAATAATTGGTTCCTTTGCCATAGAGCCACAAAAGAAGTGCCCCCTCGGTAGGATTACCCAATACACTTGGTTTTTCCTTCTCGGTAAAATCAAGGTAGGCTGTAGAGTTCACTGCCATAGATTCGGCAATGAGTTTTTCATCTACTCCTGCATTGAAATAGGTTTCATAGATGGTCATCTGGTTTTGAGTGAGGGTACCTGTTTTGTCAGTACAAATCACGGTAGTAGCTCCCATTGTTTCGCAAGCGTGCATCTTGCGCACGA
>CAUQNY010000100.1:0-4524 GCA_963519425.1 uncultured Capnocytophaga sp. | reverse complement strand
GGCACGACTTTCTGTTATGGATAAAGTAGTACATTATTATAGTCCATTAATAAAAGAAATGAATGGATTCAGAAAAAGTTAAAAGTATTTATCTCAACAAAAAAGTTACCTTTATGGCTTGAATCTGCCAACATTAGTTCAATAGATAAAAGATTAAAATAAGAATTATGAAAAATATCATCACAATAGGAATGTTCATTGCTTGCTTTTTCCTTGCAAAAGCACAGAATGAGGTAGATAAATGGCAGAAAGCAGTCTCTGCACAGCAGGGAATTGCTATCGAATGGCAAGAACGCACTACTTCCTTGACAAAGAAAGGAGTTAAAAGTTTCGTAGGCTACTACAAAGGCAATTTGGTAGCTACTCTTTCGGTAGGAGATAAAAGTCTGTCGGGGACTTTTCAGTACCGAGATAAGTCTTATGAAATAAGTGCAAACAAAGGACAACTTGTTTTCAAACAGGAGGGAGCGCTGCAATGTGGTACAACTGACACCTCCCATTCCCACCTTAGTGCTCAAACAGCACGTCCTTCCGATTTTGATACTGAAGAAACAGCTCCTGTTATTGCCAATACTCAAGTGCTGAGAATCTATCGTTTGGCGATGCATATCCCTTATAGCACATTTAGCAAAGAGTTTTTTGATAGCAAGATTGAAAAAGTAAGGACTTTTTGGGCAGATACCGAAAACTTCCTCAATGAAATGTACGAGCGAGATTTAGGAGTACATTTTGAAGTGGTAGACGATGAGCGACTCGTTATCAAAGATAAAGATAATGAGACGTTCACCACAACCCATCGCGCCGATTATGTGATGAGCAACTCTACCCTTGTTATCAATCGTCTTATCGGGGTAGGTAGTTATGATGTAGGAATCACAATTGCCTACACAGCTTCGCAAAAGCAAGGAACCAGAGGCTTAGCTTACCTCAAAGGTGTCTATGGAACAACTAACAAAGCCGATGCGGTAGCTGTACCTACCAAGCAAGTAATAGCTCACGAGATAGGACACTTGTTCGGTGCTATACACACTTTCGGCTCCCATAGAGGTTCAGCAGCCTACGACAGCGAAAAAACAGAATACAATAGTGGTACTTCGGTGATGAGCTATGGTACCCCTCGCGATTTCTTCTCGTTGTCCAGCATTCACCGCATACGCCAGCGCTTGGCTACCATTCCTTACTACAAGAACAGAGAACGTACTCAGTTGGTAGGGACTGCCTCCCCTAATGATAATATTCCTTATGGGGTAGTTTTTGAAACCCGAGCTCCTCTCATAGATAAGACTAAAATCAAAGCTGAATACGTAATTCCAGAAGATACGTTCTTCCAATTCTACCTCCCTGCTTCCGATATTGATAGCAAAGAGCTGTTGTATACAGCCAATCAGCACGATGTGCGAATGGGAGCAGAAACCCCAATAACACAATATGCTATCTATAAGCCTACAACTGCCAACCCTGTAAGTTTCAAAAAGGAATACAACGATTCAGGAACTATGGTAGCCAATAGTTGGTCTCCCGATGTTAAACAGAACACAGGTACCTTTACCTTTTGGTTAGGAGTAAACGATGCCAATCCCAGTCAGAGCTATAATTATATTACTCAGTATGATTTAGTGCAAACCAAAGTAACTGTTAAAGAAGGAACACCCTTTAAAATAACTACTACTCCTGGACCAAAATACAAAGGAGGGGACAAACTCACCCTTGCTTGGAACGTAGATGCAGCTATTTTTAAAGACACAAAGGTACGGGTACTTCTCTCTGACGATTTAGGCAAGACATTTAAATATATTGTGGTAGCAGAAGCAGAGAACAATGGTAGCAAGCAAATCACTTTGCCTAATATCAGCACTACCAAAGCTGTATTAAAGGTAGAAGTAATAGATAGATTAGCTTTTGATCTCACTAATTACAACCCTAAAAATGGCGGTTTTACTATTGAAAAGGAGACTACACTTCCAGAGGCACTCTATTGGCTAACGCAGCCAAAAGACATTCTAAAACCTTGTGGCATAGAGGTGCCAGTCCCTACATTCCCTAAAGTGGCAGGAGGCTGTAACCCGAAAGTAGAACTCACAGCAAATGAAGAAGTCTCTTCTACTTCTTGTGCACCTTTTAAAGCCATTCGACGCGTTTTTGTAGCAACCGATGAATGTGGTCAGTCGCTTACTTATACTCAAACGATTCAAGCAGTAGATTTAAAAGCCCCTTCTTTTGTAGGCGACTTGCCTAAAGATTTAACTATTGAGGAAGGAGAGCCTATTCCTGCTCAAAAAAAGTTAGAGGCCACCGATGATTGTTCTATAATTAATGTCCGCACTGCTACTACCGAAGTGAAAGATGCTAAAGGTAAACTTACCAAACTTATCTATAAGTGGACAGCTAAAGATCATTGTGGCAAGACTACTACCCATCAGCAAACTATTACTATTGTTCCTAAAACAGAGAGTCCAACGCTTACTTGGGCAATCCTCCCTGAAAACGCCACAGTAGATTGTGCCAAAGCTATTCCTGCAGTACAAACTCCTACAACACAAGGAGGTTGTGCTGAGGTACAGATTACTCGCACAGACAAGGAGCTTAATAAGCTATGTGCTAATAATTTTACTCTTGAACGCATTTTTATCGCAACCGATGCTTGTACCACTATTACGTACACCCAGCGCATTACAGTAGCTGACACTACACCGCCTACTTTTGTGGGCGAGCTGCCACAAGATTTAACTATTGAGGAAGGAGAGCCTATTCCTGCTCAAAAAAACTTAGAGGCTACAGATGCTTGTTCCGCTGTAGCTGTGAGCACTGCTACTACCGAGGTGAAAGATGCTAAAGGTAAACTTACCAAACTCATCTATACGTGGGTAGCTCAAGATGTCTGTGGCAAGACTACTACCCATCAGCAAACTATTACTATGGTCCCTAAAACAGAGAGTCCAACGCTTACTTGGGCAATCCTCCCTGAAAATGCCACAGTAGATTGCGCCAAAGCTATTCCTGCAGTACAAACTCCTACAACACAAGGAGGTTGTGCTGAGGTACAGATTACTCGCACAGACAACGAGCTTAATAAGCTATGTGCTAATAACTTTACTCTTGAACGCATTTTTATCGCAACCGATGGTTGTACCACTATTACCTACACCCAGCGCATTACAGTAGCTGACACTACACCGCCTACTTTTCTAGGTGAGCTGCCGCAAGATTTAACTATTGAAGAAGGAACCCCTATCCCTTCACAAAAAAGTATTTCAGTAGAAGATACTTGTTCTGGGGCTCCAACCGTTATGATGCCTCCAAGAGTAGAATACCTCACTGATGGAAAGCTCTCTAAGATTGTTTATAAGTGGGTAGCTCGCGATATTTGTGGTAATCAAAGGGTACACACTCAGACCATAGTGGTAAAACCTAAGTCTCAAGAGCCTCGCCAGATAGAACCTCACAGAGATGAAGTGGTTGTTTATAATGCAGTTTCTACGGGAAATGCTTCTGATAACTATTTTAAAATAGAAAATGCCGATGAAGACCTCCCTATTACTTTAGTTGTTTTTGATGAAATGGGCTTAAAAGTGTACGAAAGCAACTACTATCAGCAAAATGGAGAGTATTTTAGAGGTTATCCTAATGTAAGGGGAGTAGTAGGCAATAAACGCTTAGCGGGCACTTATTTTTATGTGGTTACCTACTATTTCAAAGGACAACAAGAAGTGAAGAAAGGATTTTTGTATGTAAAATAATTCTCCTAAATTAGTTAACTGACTATTTTATAATCAAGTGAAATAGGGTATTAACAAAATTTATAACATTTCACTTGTTTATTGTATTTTAGTTTGTACCTTTGCTCCGTCAAACTAATATCAGTAATGAAAGCAATATTATACTATTGTTGCGCATTGGTTATAGGTTTGCAAGCCGCCAATGCGCAACAAAAAACACAAGAGCTCTTCGATTATTTTTCGCAGCCTCAACCCATTAGTTGGGTAGTTTCTCTTCCTAACGCACAGTCGTTAACTATCAAATGGCAAGAGCGAAAAGTTAGTTCCCAAAATCAAGAATTCCGTAGCTTTGTAGGTTATTATCAAGACCATTTCGTAGGAGCAATAACGCTCAGCAAAGAGTATGCTACTGGCGAAATCTTCTATCAAGGCAACTCATATCTGTTAGAGACTTCAAAAAAAGGAGTAGTTAGCATAAAGAAAGACCATTCTCCAAAAGGTTGTGGTGTACAAAGTTCTTCTGAAAAACAAAACTTTACAGCACGCAATCAGTACTATGAAGGCAATGACGATAAGAATGACCCACCCATTGAGAAACCAGAAATATACAACTCCCTTTACCCCGATGCTCTTATCCACACCGATGGGGTATTTAGGCACTACCGATTAGCACTTCCGGTAGATTACAGCATTTATGATTCGACGTATTTTAATAGAAAGGTAGATAAGGTGAGAGCATTTTGGTATGCCACCATTGCCTTTGTGAATGAATTATACCGCAATGATGTAGGGGTAGATTTTACTTTGG
>CAUQNY010000099.1:0-4563 GCA_963519425.1 uncultured Capnocytophaga sp. | reverse complement strand
GCCCTTGGTGTAGTTGCCATAAGCCGAAGCATCTACAAAGCCTGTTGTAAGTGCCGAAAGCCCATCTACCCCTACTGAATATCCCTCTTCCGCCGAACGAGTGATGATGTCCACCACTGTGTCAGCTCTATTACTCCAGCGTGCAGGCGGAATATCATAATAATCAATTCGTGCCACATTTTGAGGAGCAATACTGCGTATTTGCAAGTCAGTTGCCTCTACACCGTTTACCAATACCAAGAGAGTTCCCCTTTTAAGGGTAGCAATCTGGTTGGTTACAGGATTGAGGTGCAGGTTGGGCAAACTGCGCAAGAGGTCTTTGGCATAGCGTGCTTGTTCCACAGCTTTCTTTTCAAAGGTAAAACTCGCCTTATCGGTATGTTGAGTTTTGCGCTGTGATTTTACAATCACCTCATTGAGCATAATCGTGTCCAAAGATCTTTCAGGCACTACTTCTTGCGCTGTAGCACCCATAAAATAAACTAATAATAGGGAGTTTAAAACGTGTTTCATAAGATTAGCAAATTACCTCACTACCCTTTCTTGGTGGTTGATAGACTCTTGATGAATCGCTTTGAATACCTGAATAACGAATTCCTCACTGAGGTTGTGTTGTTCCCCTTCCGAGATCATTTTCCCCAGAATTTCGTGCCAGCGCGTGTTTTGCAAGATAGCTACGTTGTTAGCTTTTTTCAGAGCGCCAATCTCATCGGCTATGTCCATACGCTTTTTGAGCAAGTCCAACAACTGCTCGTCAAGGATATCAATGCGCGACCGCAAATGCCCTAACTGGCTCACGTAGTCTTCCTCGTTTACAGAGGTATGGGGGATGCGCAAATTGCTCATTATCTCAATGAGGCGTTCAGGAGTAACCTGTTGTGCGGCGTCGCTCCACGCTGCATCGGGGGTGCAGTGGGTCTCAATCATCAGCCCTTCGAAATTGAGGTCGAGAGCTGTTTGCGACACATCGAATATCAAATCCCTCTTACCTGTGATGTGCGAAGGGTCGCAGATAAGCGGCAGCTTTGGGAATTTGTTTTGCAATTCAATTACCAGCTGCCATTCGGGAATATTGCGATATTTAGTCTTCTCGTAGGTAGAAAAGCCGCGATGTATGACACCTAATTTCTCAATACCAGCGCGTTGGAGGCGTTCCAAGGCACCAATCCACAAAGGGAGATCGGGGTTTACGGGGTTTTTTACTAAGATTATCTTATCGGTACCTTCCAGTTCATCGGCTATTTCCTGAATGATAAAAGGACTTACGGTAGAGCGAGCGCCTATCCACAACATATCTATGTCGTGTGCTAAGGCGAGTTTTACGTGGTCTTTGTTAGCTACTTCGGTAGCCGTTTTTAAGCCTGTTTCTTCTTTTACGCGTTGCAGCCATTTCAGTCCCAATGCGCCTACACCCTCGAACATACCAGGGCGTGTACGTGGTTTCCAGATGCCAGCACGAAAGAAAGATACATCAGTATTTTTGAGGCTATGAGCTATGCTCAACACTTGTTCTTCAGTTTCAGCACTGCAAGGCCCTGCAATCACTATAGGGTGGTTCAAGTGCAAATCGTCCAACCACTGACGATTCTTCTGTGTAATTTCCATTATTATAATACAGGTTTTAGTTATTGTTATCTCATCAACTTATCGCCAAATCGTCTTAATCGCAGCGCATTGCTAATAACACTTACCGAACTAAAGCTCATTGCTAAGGCTCCCAACATAGGCGAGAGCAAAATCCCAAAGATAGGATATAACACCCCTGCAGCAATAGGGATACCAACAGCGTTGTATACCAAGGCAAAGAAAAGATTTTCGCGTATGTTCTTCACTACTGCTTTGCTGAGTCTTTTAGCCTTTACAATGCCGTTGAGATCGCCCTTTACCAAGGTGATTTCAGCACTTTCTATGGCAATATCCGTACCCGTACCCATTGCGATGCCTACATTGGCTTGTGCCAAGGCAGGAGCGTCGTTAATGCCATCGCCTGCCATTGCTACTATCTTTCCTTGTGCTTGTAGGCGCGCTACTTCGGCTTGTTTGTCCTGCGGCAGCATTCCCGCTTGGTAGTTGCTTAGGCCTACTTCTTTGGCTATAGCAGCTGTGGTGATAGGGTTGTCGCCAGTTAGCATTACAATAGCTACTCCCAGCTCCTTTAGGTCTTTCAACGCTTGGTTTGTAGAAGGTTTTAGCTTGTCGGCAATAGCTACTGCCCCTATCACTTCTTTTGCCCTTGCTAATAGAGAAACAGTTTTCCCTGCTGTTTGTTCCGCTTTTACTACTCTTTGGATTTCAGCAGACAAAGGGACGCCTATTTCTTCCATTAGTCGTTCATTTCCAAAGAAGTAAAACTCCTCTTCACGCTGTGCTTTCACGCCTCTGCCTGTCAAGGCTTCAAAGTCAGTAAAGGGTAGGGGAGAGATGCCCTGAGCTTGGGCGTAGGTATTAGTAGCTTGGGCTAAAGGGTGTTCACTGTGCTGGTTCAGACCGTAAAGCACTCCCAAGAGCTCTTGCGAGCTGCACTTCCCAAAGGTGAATAGTTCACTTACGCTTGGTTTTCCTTCAGTGAGGGTGCCTGTTTTATCAATGACCAAAGTATCTACGCGGTTCATCTGCTCCAAGGCTTCTGCATTGCGTATCAAGATACCATTTTCTGCCCCTTTGCCTATCCCTACCATTACCGACATAGGGGTTGCTAAGCCTAAAGCACAGGGGCAAGCAATGATTAGTACGGCTACTGCATTGAGCAACGCATAGGTGTAAGCATTTTCTCCGCCAAAAACTGACCATATGACAAAGGTAAGTACCGAAATCCCTACTACCGTAGGAACAAAATAAGCAGCTATCTTATCGGCCAACTGCTGGATAGGTGCTCGGCTGCTACTCGCCTGTTGTACCAACTGCACTATTTGAGAGAGTAGCGTATCACTGCCTACCTTTTCCGCTTTCATCAGAAACGATTGGGTGCCGTTCAGCGTACCTGCCGACACTTTGCTACCTACCTCTTTTTCTGCAGGAATAGCTTCCCCCGTAATCATACTCTCGTCTATGCTGGCACAGCCTTCGCTAATTACCCCATCAACGGGAATTTTCTCCCCTGGTTTTACCCGTACTAGGTCGCCTAAAGCTACATCTTCTATTGAGACAGTTATTTCGTGGCCATCAACAATTTTAGTAGCCTCATTAGGGGCTAAGTTCAGTAGTTTCTCGATAGCCCCTTGGGTGCGGCTGTGGGCATCAGCTTCTAGCACTTGACCTAAAAGTACTAAAGTGAGAATTACCGTTGTTGCTTCAAAATACAAATGTACCGTGCCGTGTTCCTTGAATTGTTCTGGAAATAGGTCAGGGGCTAATAGCCCTAACACACTGAAAAGCCACGCTACACCTGCCCCTATGCCAATAAGGGTAAACATATTGAAGTGTAAAGTCTTGATACTGCGCCAAGCCCTTTCAAAGAAAATCCAACAGAAGTAGAATACAACAGGCAGCGAGAGAACGAATTGCACCCAGTTCCAAACACTTAGGGGCATCAGCTCATATAGCGGGTTGTGGTGCCACATTCCGCTCATCGAGATGATAAAGATAGGCAGCGTAAAAGCTACCGCTCCCCAAAAGTGCCGGCGTAGCTTTTGGCGTTTTTCTTCTTCTGGGTTGCCCTCTTTATCTCTTTTCGAGGAAACTTGTTCTACCAAATCCATTCCACATATGGGGCAATCACCAGACTGAGGATAAGTTTTATCGCCTTCGCAGTGCATAGGGCAATAAAATACCCCAGTAGCCTTAGATTTTTTAGTTTCTTTCTTATTAGAACTCTCGCAACACTTCTTTTCCTTCTGTGCATTACAAGAGAGGAGGGTATAATGAGTGCCCTCCAAAGCCTTTTGTAGTTCTTCCAAAGAGATTTCTCTATTAGATTCTACAGAGGCTTTTTGGGTGTCAAAATCCACACTTGCACTGGTAACTCCTTCTACTTCCGATAGTTTCTTTTGTATAGTACGGGCACAACCAGCGCACCCCATACCTTCTATGTAGTATTCCATTTGAATTTGATTTTAAGTTAAAGCGTCTGCAAAGGTAATGAAAAAACTTATACGAAGTACCAAAAACTATTCAAAATAGGTCAGCCATTTAAAAATAATATGCGTTTCACCCGCTGTTCAAAAAGCCCTTTGCAGAGTCGTGTTATTTCTCCTCAATGACAGCAAAATCTTTCCAAATAGCCGCTTGTTGGTATAAATGTTTAGAACCCTTAGGAACGATTAGTTTGTTGTACCACCCTAAGTCCTTGGCCTTTGGGGGCGTAGAACTCTCTATTTCTATATGAGTCATAGGCTCAAATCCTTTTATTAGATAAGTCATAGAATCACATCCTTTAAAAGTATCCTTTTCAATAGTTTTTACAGAAGCAGGAATGGTAATAGAAGTTAGAGAATAACAATCTTCAAAAGCACAGTCTTTAATTTCTGTAAGAGAAGTCGGTAAGTGTATAGTAGTTAAAGATGCACACCGTTTAAAAGCATTTTCTCCAATAACCGTTACCGAATCAGGAATGGTGATAGAAGT
>CAUQNY010000098.1:0-5007 GCA_963519425.1 uncultured Capnocytophaga sp. | reverse complement strand
CCCGTGGTTCTAAAGAGCAAATTCGTCAGCTTACCGGTATGCGTGGTTTGATGGCTAAGCCTAAGAAATCTAGCGTAGGTGGGGGCGAAATCATCGAGAACCCTATCTTGTCAAACTTTAAAGAAGGTTTGTCAATCCTTGAATATTTTATTTCTACCCACGGGGCTCGTAAAGGTTTGGCCGATACCGCCCTTAAGACTGCCGACGCTGGTTACTTAACACGTCGTTTGGTAGATGTATCCCAAGACGTAATTATCAACACCGAGGATTGCGGTACCTTGCGCGGGGTAGAAGTGCGTGCGCTCAAGAAAAACGAAGAGGTGGTAGAATCGCTAGGCGAACGCATTTTAGGACGTGTATCGCTTCACGATGTCTACAACCCACTCAACGAAGAACTCTTGGTAGCAGCAGGCGAAGAGATTACAGAAAAGATAGTAGACAAAATAGAGGCAGCGCCTATTGATATGGTAGAAGTGCGCTCAGCCTTAACTTGCGAGGCCAAACACGGTATCTGCGCAAAATGTTATGGACGCAACCTTTCTACAGGACGTATGGTTCAGAAAGGCGAAGCCGTAGGGGTAGTAGCAGCCCAATCAATTGGTGAACCAGGTACCCAGCTTACCTTGCGTACTTTCCACGCAGGAGGGGTTGCGGGTAACGTATCTGAAGAAAATAAAACAGAAGCTCGTTTTGATGGTATCATAGAAGTCGAAGATTTGCGTGTAGTACGCGGTAAGGACAACGAACAGAACCCAGTCGATGTGGTAGTGCGTTCGTCAGAGCTTCGTGTGCTAGACCCTACTACCAAAATGGTACTCCAAACACACGATATTCCTTACGGGGCACACATCTTTGTCAAAGACCAAGAGGAAGTGAAGAAAGGTGCGTTGCTTTTCCAATGGGATCCTTACAACGCAGTAATCATTTCAGAGTTCTCAGGAAAGATAGCTTACGAAGATATCGAACAAGGGGTAACCTACCAAGTAGAAATAGACGAACAAACAGGCTTCCAAGAAAAAGTAATCGTAGAATCGCGCAACAAGAAGTTCGTGCCTACCTTGCTTATCTTGGGTAAAGATGGAGAAACCCTCCGTTCCTACAACTTGCCAGTGGGAGCCCACATTATGGTCGAAAACAACAGCAAGATACAAGAAGGAAAAGTCTTGGTGAAGATTCCTCGCAGCTCTGCCAAAGCAGGGGATATCACCGGAGGTTTGCCACGTGTAACTGAGTTGTTCGAAGCACGTAATCCGTCAAACCCTGCAGTAGTATCAGAAATTGACGGGGTAGTATCGTTCGGAAAAATTAAACGTGGTAACAAAGAAGTAATCGTTACCTCTCGTTTGGGCGAAGAACGCAAGTACTTGGTAAAACTTTCTAGCCAGATTTTGGTACAAGAAAACGACTTTGTACGGGCAGGAAAACCACTGTCAGATGGTTCTGTAACGCCAGACGACATCTTGCGCATCAAAGGACCATCAGCTGTACAACAGTATTTGGTGAACGAAGTGCAAGAGGTGTACCGCCTACAAGGGGTGAAGATTAACGACAAGCACTTTGAGGTAATCGTTCGCCAAATGATGCGTAAAGTAGAAATCCAAGATCCAGGAGATACCAACTTCTTGGAAGGCCAGTTGATACACAAAGACGACTTCATCGAAGAAAACGACAGACTATTTGGTAAAAAAATAGTAGAAGATGCTGGCGATTCCGAGAACTTAAAACTAGGACAAACCGTTACCTTGCGCGAATTGCGAGATGAAAACTCATTGTTGAAACGTGCCGATAAGAGTCTTGTAAAAGCTCGAGATATGATGCCAGCTACAGCAATGCCTGTGCTACAAGGTATCACCCGTGCATCGCTACAAACCAAATCGTTCATTTCAGCCGCATCGTTCCAAGAGACCACCAAGGTGTTGAACGAAGCAGCGGTAAGCGGTAAGGTAGATTTCTTAGACGGCTTGAAAGAAAACGTTATCGTAGGACACCGCATCCCAGCAGGTACTGGATTGAAGGAATACGAACATTTGATAGTAGGCTCTAAAGCCGACTTGGAACCCGTAGTTGAAAAGAAAAAATCAAGAGGCTAATGGACGAATTGGAAGAAATAAAAGATGGCGAACAACAAATAAGCATACAGTTGGACGAGAAGATTTCTGAGGGAGTGTATTCGAACTTGGTAGTTATTAACCACTCATCAACTGAGTTTGTGTTGGATTTTGTAAGCGTAATGCCGGGAATGCCCCAAGGAAAGGTGCGCAGCCGCGTTATACTTACACCAGAACACGCCAAACGCCTACTCTTTGCGTTAGAAGATAATATCCAGAAGTTTGAAGAAACTAACGGAACAATTACCGACAACAAAGAACGTCATAGAATTCCCCTCTTTGGGATAACCGGACAGGCATAGGAAACTATTAAAGGCGACTAAAATATACTTTGCCAGAGATTCTCATTCAGAGAGTTTCTGGCAAAGTTTTTTTAACTAATTGATTTTTAATAGGTGTTTGTTGTCCGAAATAAGAACTCGAAAATATTTTTTTGTTTTTGTTGCGCACAATTACAAATAAAGTACTACCTTTGTCGTTCAAAAGAATTTCGTGATAAAACCAATGACAGCAGAAGTTAAAAAAGAAGGTAAATTTTCATATATTGAACAAGGCGAAGGTACCCCTATGCTCGTATTGCACGGTTTGATGGGGGGGCTTAGTAATTTTGAAGAGGTAGTTTCTTTTTTTTCAAAGAAGTACAAGGTAGTAGTGCCTGAGCTGCCTTTGTATACAATGCCCCTACTGACTACCTCGGTTAAAACCTTAGCCAAGTACATTCAGAAGTTTATCAAATACAAGAAGTTTGAAAAGGTGGTGCTGCTGGGAAATTCATTGGGAGGCCACGTGGGGCTACTCTACACTAAACTCTTTCCTCAGAATGTCTTAGGCCTTATCCTTACAGGTAGTTCAGGCTTGTACGAGAGTGCGATGAGCGAGGGCTATCCACGTCGTGGCGATTACGATTTCATCAAAAAGAAGTGCGAAGAGGTATTCTACGACCCAGCTGTAGCTACCAAGGAGATTGTAGACGATGTATTTGCAAGCATTTCAGACCGTGCAAAGCTTATTAAGACCTTAGCCCTTGCTAAGAGTGCTATTCGCCATAATATGGCTAAGGATTTGCCTAAAATGACGACTCCTACGTGTCTCATCTGGGGCAAGAACGATATTGTAACCCCGCCTAAGGTAGCAGAGGAATTCCAAGAGCTATTGCCTAATGCAGAACTCCATTGGATAGACCAATGTGGTCACGCCCCAATGATGGAACACCCTCAAAAATTCAACGAGATTCTAAACACTTGGTTGGAAGAAAAAGGGATTAGCTAATGGCAATTAAGAAAGCTGAATTTGTAATGAGCAATTCGCAGGTGAGCAAATGTCCTAAGGAAAACTTACCTGAGTACGCTTTTATAGGGCGTTCCAATGTAGGGAAATCGTCCCTCATTAATATGCTGACAAACCAGAAAAGCTTGGCTAAAACTTCAGGGAGACCAGGCAAAACGCAACTTATTAATCATTTTAAAATAGATAATAGTTGGTTCTTGGTAGACCTTCCAGGGTATGGCTATGCACGTGTCTCTAAGACTACCAAAAGGGTATTTCAGCAATTTATTACTAAGTATTTTGAAGAGCGCACACAGCTAGTATCTGCTTTTGTATTGGTAGATGTGCGACACGAACCACAGAAGATAGATGTGGCATTTATGCAATGGTTGGGAGAACACAATATTCCATTTGCGATTATCTTCACCAAAGCCGATAAGCTCAAACCTTTGGCTATTGAGCGCAATGTGGCTGCCTATCAGCAAGTCCTCCTTGAAACGTGGGAAGAATTTCCGCCCTATTTTGTTACATCAGCAGAGAATAGGGTAGGCAAAGAAGAACTCATTAACTACATTGAAACAATCAATGAACAAGTAAAAGATAACAAATGAAAAAGCAAAAGGTAAAATAGTATTCTCTACTATTTTACCTTTTGCTTTTTAAAATACTTCTGAAATTACCTTTACTATGTTATCCGATTTTCCCATAGAATAATAGTGCAGAACAGGGGCTCCTGCGGCTCTCAGCTCTTTGCTTTGTTGTATAGCCCACTCAATGCCTACTTGTTTTACATCGGCGTTGGTTTTGCAAGCTTCCACAGCCTTAATGAGCGCTTCAGGGAAGTCTATTTTAAAAGCTTGTGAAAGTAGGTTGAGATGCTTTTTAATAGCGATAGGTTTAATCCCCGGTATGATAGGCACATTGATGCCTGCTTCTTTAGCTTTCTCTACAAACTCAAAATACTTCTGATTGTCGAAAAACATCTGCGTTACTACATAGTCGGCACCTGCATCTACCTTTTCTTTTAGGCGCGCCAAGTCCGAAGTGAGAGAGGGAGCTTCGATGTGTTTTTCAGGATACCCCGCTACCCCTATACAGAAGTTAGCCTTATGGTCGGCAGCAATACCGTTTAGGTAAGAGCCTTTGTTCAAATTGCTGATTTGAGTAACCAGCTCACTAGCATAGGTATGTCCACCCTGAGTAGGCTGAAAGTAGCGTTGTTCTTTCATCGCATCACCGCGCAGAGCCATTACATTGTCAATGCCCAAGTAGAGGCAATCTACTAGTAGGTACTCTGTTTCTTCTTTTGAAAAACCACCACAAAGCACGTGAGGCACTGTATCTACCTTGTATTTATGCTGAATAGCCGCGCAGATACCCACCGTACCTGGGCGCATACGGGTTACTTTTTTTTCTAATAGCCCATTGGGGTGCTCAATGTAATAATATTCCTCGCGCGAGGTGGTTACATCTATAAACGGAGGATTGAACTCCATTAGAGGGTCTATGTTTTGGTATAATTCTTCGATGTTGTTTCCTTTTTTAGGAGGTACTACTTCAAAGGAGAAGAGTGTCTTCCCTTTGGCATTCTTAATATGGTCTGTTATTTTCATATTTTCCTTTAAATTCTTCT
>CAUQNY010000097.1:0-5447 GCA_963519425.1 uncultured Capnocytophaga sp. | reverse complement strand
TTTTTAGCTATGATGGTAGGGTGTATAAAGCTTTTTACACGTGTTAAAGTATTTTCAGTAGTGAGCGGATATCGCGTGCCTATTACGGCATTCTCATCGTTTATGATATAAGCATTAGTGCCTAGTACATCTATCTCGGGGTGAGTTTCCAATACAGCCAATTGTCTTTTAATGCGAGCAGGGTGCATTATATCATCAGCGTCCATTCGGGCAAGATAAAGTCCTTGGGCAAGAGAAGGAAGTTCGTTGAGTCGCGTTGCCAAGTTTTTATTCTTTCCGTCACTTATTACTTTTATACGACTGTCTTTCTGAGCATAGCTTTGAGCAATAGATAAAGAATTGTCAGTGCTTCCGTCGTCCAATAGCAATAATTCCCAATCGGTATAGGTCTGTTGTAATACCGATTCAATGGCTAAGGCTAAATACTTTTCGGCATTGTAAAAAGGGAGTCCAATGGTTACCATCTATGCGTGTTTTAAAGTGTTGTACAAAGTGAAAAAGGCGTATAGCAAAATAAAAAAAACAATCACGGCGGTCTTAGGTTTAAAGTCTTTTGAAAAACAAGGCAGTACAATAAATGGAATTGCTATCCAAGCAAAAAGTCCCCAACGGTCGGAATACGGAATCTGGAATGCCATAAAAAACAGAAAACTTACGCTTGTAAAATATTTTAAAAGCTGCTCGTAAGAGGAACTCCAAGCGCTCGCTACTACAAACGACTGCTTGCGTATATAGAGCCCTATCCCTAGAAATAGCGTGGTAAAAGCTACAAACTGTGGTTTGAAGCCCACTTGATATAAACCATCATCATTTAGAAAATAAGTACTAAATCGCCCTGGGTCTTTCCGCAAGATAACTTCCATAACCGAAGCAATATTTAACAGCCCTATATTTAGATAGGCTAAAACAATCCCCAATACGTATAAGGCTAAAAAATAGTACAATGGAATTCTTTTAGCTATTAATTGCAATAGCAGAAATACAACAATAGGAATTATTACAGTGGTGTGAGTAATAAAGGCTAATAATAAAAATAAATAAGCTGTATATTGCTTTCTTTCCCATAAGCTATAAGCAAATATTAAAAAAGCTAAAGAAAGTCCTTGTCTGATAATATTAATGGCTAAACTCTCTGCAAAAAACAAGGACACGAAGAAGAAAAAAACAAAAAAAGTATTTGCTTGGTATTTGTTACTTAAGTTTTTCAAAGCATAGGCTATGATTCCGTAGAAAAGTCCTGCAATTATTAGTAAAAATAACGAAAAAGGAGCGCCTATACTACTTAATCCTGCCATCAACCAGCTGAACATTACCTCTATTTTTACAATCGGAGGTACATCGCCTGCCATCCAGTAGTGATAATTTACCGTATCTGTACCTACACTCACGTCTCTAAACCCTACAATCACGATAAAATAAAGCACAAAGAAAGGTAAAGCATGTTTTGAAATAAAAGAGGGTAATTTATCTTCATTACCTCTATCCATTTGGTATGCCCAAACGAGGGCTATAATAGCCATTAGTGCATAACCAACGTTATACAATAGCTTAAAATACGCTTCTGAAATTCCTAATGGTGTAATCATAGTTCTTTATTTTTATACATAATTTGTTTCACTTCCTTTGCATAAAACACAGCGAAAAGCGACCCTATCACTAAACATTTTAACACAAAAGAGAGGTATAAATTATGAAATTCAATAGCTCGGGTAAAATAGGTTATCAATAATAGCCCTACAAATATAATAGCTACTTTCAGCACATTCCATAACTGATGCTTTAAAATTCCTTTGAGCACTTTATCAAGAGAGAAACTCACCCAAAGGAACATTATCACACTGTGGATTACAATTCCGTAGAGCACCCACTGAAAACTTCCGTAGTAGGCAATCAAAAGAACGGGAATAATGAGCAGTTTCCCGATGAGTTCTATTCGTAAATATTGGTTAGTATCACCTAATACTGCAAAATAATCAATATTTAAGTTGTAAAGCACTATAAAGACTCCTGAAAGGGAAAGGATTTGTAATATCGGGATACTTTCTGTCCATTTTTCTGATAATATAATAATTATTATCTCCTTTGAAGCAAAAAATAGCACACAACTCACAAAACTCACTAATAAGAAAGTAACTTTTTCAAAAAAGAAGAATTTATCACTTTTGGCTTTGAGATTTTCTTCCTTAGAAAGAGTTGAGAAACTTACTTTTTTTACAATCGTAGAAATATTAGAAGAAAACAAATCGCGAAAGGTTACTGCACGAGTGTAATAACCCAAAGTGCTTGCACTGAAAAACTTACCAATAAACACGTAGTAAATATTAGATTGCAAGATATTTAGCAGGTTTGAAAACAGTAAATTTCCTCCATACAAAAACAACTGTTTAAACGATTGCCAAGAAAACAACCAACTGGGGCGCCATTTGTTTAAAATCCAAAAAAGTACAACTGTAATAGCTTCTCCAATAAGCACTCTATACACCAAACTGTACACGCCCCAGCCTCTTTTTGCCATTGCGATAGCGCAAACGGCACTGATTGTTACAGAAATGAGCGAAACAACAGCAATCTTTCTGAAAGCCAACTCACGTATCAGTATAGTGCGATGTATAAGTCCAAAAGAAACTAGTACAATGTTAAGTCCTAATAACTGTAATAGAGGCTGAATAGGAGGGTTACAAAAAAAAGAGGCTATTCCTGCTGATGAAACATAAAGAAGTAGGTATAAAAAAACTGAAAAGCCTATATTTATAAAGAAGATAGTGCTATAATCGGTTTGTGTAGTGTTCTTTTTATTGATAAGTGCTGCCCCAAAACCTCCTTCTACCAAAACATTTGTTACAGTAATAAAGAAGGTAGCAATACCTATAAGACCAAAATCTTCAGGCACGAGAATACGAGCCAAAATAATCCCTACTACAAAATTCAATATTTGTTGTAGAAAATTATCTACCGAACTCCAAAATAGATGCCTAAAAGAATTGCTTTGTAACATTAAAAAAATGATTCTCTACATTATTAAGTAATTAATTTGCAAAAATAGCAACTCTCTCCCAAAAAAACAACAAAACCCCTCTTTTATTTTTCCGCTGCAAAAAGCAAAAGCTGTTTGAAAATATTCAAACAGCTTTTGCTTAATGGTTTTAGATTTTACTAATTGGCCTGTATTAACTATTAGCCTGAATAGGTGTGTACACTCATTTGTGCCGTAGGCAGGTAGTTCACTCCAAACCAGCAGATGAGCAACAAAATAAAAGCCACCCCTACTATCAGGAAGCTTTGTATAGGTTTTTTCTCCTTGTGGTTGTACTTGTGGTGCAGATACATCAGATACCCCAACCAAGTGATAAAAGCCCACGTTTCCTTAGGATCCCACGTCCAATAGTGTCCCCAAGCCTCTTTTGCCCATAAGGCTCCAAAAAGAAGTCCAAAGGTTAGAAATACATACCCTACTTTGATGAGCTGATCTATGATGCCAAAAATACTACTCACCTCTTGTCCCTTTTTATAGCGATAAATACCGTAGAAAGCAGTCAAAGATGCCATCCCAAGCATTGCATAGGCAAAAATGTAGACAATCACGTGAGGAACAAACCAGACACTTTGCAAGGCAGGCATCAAAGCTTTGTTCATCGTGTCAGGGTGCGTGTAGGTCAGTACCACAAAAACAATACCCATCAGCGCCGAGTAGCTAAGCATCCACTTCTGGCGGTAAAGCAAATAAACTGCATAACCTATCAGTCCCATAAAAAGAGAGTACCAAATGCGCGTTTCAGCCAATGTGCGTAAGGGCGGACGCTCCAAGTTCTGCCACAAGGCTACTATAAAACCGCCTATGACCAAGGTCGCTACTAAATGGCTCCCTACACTGAGTAGCCTAAGCCCCTTGTTCTTGCTGTATATCAGCGTTCCTGACAGCAACCATAAAGCTACTGTTAGGTATGTTACCAAATTAAAATAATGCCACATAATATTTAGATGTTACCGTTTATCTTTTCCCTTTTACTTCAAAAAGAAGTGCTACGCCCCCTAAGAGCAACAAGAAGATACCTACATATACTACCGGAAGCCAAGGGTCTGAAATGAGCTCTACAACACTGAGTTCTGACCAACGACCCATACGCTCGTCATAACTAACCTGATAGATGCGCCATCCGTCTACACTTATAGGGTGATTCACTTCTATTTTCTCTTCTAGAATTTCTTCTTTCCCTTTCTGGTAAATACGTACATCCGATTGGAATTTGCGCGCTTCCGGCGGAGCCATCACTAGGGTGTGCTCTTTGTCCAACTCTATAGCACGAGGCGAGAGCTGGAAGTTGCCTGCCGAAATCCAATCCGTTTTCTTAGTGTGGGTGCGGAGGTCTTCTACCGTTACTTTAGCCGCATTAGTAGAACCAAACATCGTGTGGTTTACATAAGTGCTATCAGTGTTCGGAATAGCTTTTTCAAGGTATTGGTGAAGCGTGATTTTCCAATGCTGGAGCACAGCACTTTCGCCTTCTTTTTCAAGCATAAACCCTTGTGGTTTCTCTTTGGGCAAAGCAGAGCCCGT
The DNA here is from genome assembly GCA_963519425.1 of uncultured Capnocytophaga sp. Classification (GTDB taxonomy): domain Bacteria; phylum Bacteroidota; class Bacteroidia; order Flavobacteriales; family Flavobacteriaceae; genus Capnocytophaga. Next base: position 892 of record CAUQNY010000097.1, on the reverse strand, counting down.
AGTGTCAATCACAAAGAGTTTGTTCGGGTAAATATCAATGCTAAACTCTTTCAGCTCAATAGCCAAAGGCAAATCTACACGCTGCTGGTCTTCAGTAAAAGCGCGCCATTCAGGTTTGTCTTTGTAAAGATTCATTTTTAGGCGTACTATGTCTCCTTGACCTAATACTCCCGCAAACATTACTAACCACAAACCAAAATGGTTCAGCAAGAAAGGAATATTCTTCGCTTGGTAAACCATCGAGCGTTTCAAGACAGCAAACCAAAGATTCATAAGGGCTAAGACGAAAATCATACCAAAATACCAAGTCTTGGTAAGGTCGTCCAAGCCTAAACGGCCTACAAAACTATTCGTAATCGTCTCAGGATTCACACTGATACTGCCCAATCCTATAGTCAAAACACCCAAAACCACTACTGTAACAATGGCAAAAGGAGCTGACGAAAAGCGGACAATAAAATTCGTTTTCCTGAAAATAAAGTAAATAGCCGTAGTAAGGAGCATAAAAACAAAGCCCCCTATAACATTGTAAGGAAAGCTAAACCAACTCTTGCTGATGCTTCCTAAAAAAAGTTGCAAGCCCAATCCTAGTACAAGGGCAAGGCATGATACGAGAATAGCGAAAGGATATTGTTTCATATTTAGTGAAAAATGCCCCATTCCCCCGAAGAGGGCATCTGCAAAATAAATGGTACATCGAAAGGAAGAACACTATCTAATTGAGATTATTTAATGAAAAACTTTGCCAAAAGACGTAAGCAAGGTTGTTACGACCTTTGGCAAAGTTTCTTCCCTTCTTCCTCCCTTTGGGGGGTAGGGAGCTAAATTATTTCTGAGTTACTAAGCGTCCTGCTTTTTTAGCTTCTTCTATCCATTTAGGCACTATAGTTTC
>CAUQNY010000096.1:0-5515 GCA_963519425.1 uncultured Capnocytophaga sp. | reverse complement strand
CGCGACCCCATGCGTGACAGGCATGTATTCTAACCAACTGAACTACCAGACCTTCATTAAACTTGTGCAATTCATTTCTTCATTGCGGTTGCAAAGGTACTACTTTTTTCTATACCTGCAAATTTTTCAGAAGAAATTTTCAATATTTTTTTTGCCATTTTAATTAAAACAATGAAAATGAGAGATTTAACTCATTAAAAATTTATTGACTTACTTGCTGTTTTCAGGTGCAATTCTACTGCTTTTGTGTCTGTTAAGCTTGCAATATAGCAGGTAACACCCATCACACGGTCGTAAATAGAGCCATTTTTGCGGTATTTTTCAGGCAATTTTTTTAGCAAAAGTTTGTCAAAAGAAGTTTCACACCTATTTTCTTGGTTCATTATAGCCGTAAAAAAGATATCTAATAGGTGTTGCAAGATGACATATCCAGATACTTCTTTCTCTATAACCTCCTCCGACTGGTAGATCCGCTGCACACTGCAATTGATAACATTAGTAATATGTTGGCTGTATTGACTTAATTTTAACAAGGGCTGATGGAAAGTCCCCTCTAAGATTGCTTCTTCATTAGCAATAAAAATATCAGCTGCATCCTGCACCAATACTCCAATAGCCACTGCTCGCAGATAGGCAATGCGCTCTTCTTTAGTTTCTAACTTCCAAAACTTATTGCTATTGATTTTTTGACTGATGATTCCCTCTAAGTACTCTAAGGCTACTTCTTCAGGAATTAACCCTAAGTTGATACCATCTTCAAAATCAATAATAGTGTAGCAAATATCATCAGCAGCTTCTACTAAGAAAGCCAAAGGATGACGCGCATAGCGCAATTCGCCAGCTATGCTATTAGACTTAAGCCCTAAGGTTTCGGCTAGCTCTTTAAAAAAAAGTTTATCGCCTTGAAAAAAACCGTACTTTTTGTCCTCTACATTGTGTGTGGGCTGGGCAGGCAAAGACTCTTTTGGATACTTGGTGAAAGCTCCTAAGGTGGCATAAGTAAGGCGCAGGCCTCCTTCTACTCCCAAACGTGTCTCGTTAAGAAGTCTAAAACCATTGGCATTTCCCTCAAAGTTGCAAAGGTCGGCATACTGAGCTTCGGTAAGTAGATGTTTGACAGCTGTCCCTTTTTTGAATTGAAAAAACTCGCCTATTGCTTTCTCGCCACTATGACCAAAGGGTGGATTCCCAATGTCGTGTGCCACTGCCGCTGCTGCAATGATAGCTCCAAAGTCGTTAGTCTGATAGCCTAATTCTGTCAAATAAGGATATCTAGCTAAAAGATGTTTGCCTACTGTACGCCCTAAACTGCGTCCTACAACCGAGACCTCTATACTATGTGTAAGCCGCGTGTGTACGAATCCTGTCTTCGAGAGTGGAATAACCTGCGTTTTGTCTTGCAAACTGCGGAAAGCACTTGAAAAGACTACACGATCGTAATCTACATCAAAGCTCAGACGTGTTTCATCTTCGTTTTTTCGCAAACGAGGAGAGAGATCACCGTATTTATTCAGTGAAAGTAATTTTTCCCAAAGCATAGTTTAAGATTGTTTTTTAAGGTACAGGGTCATACCCACTTCCACCCCAAGGGTGACAACTACCAATTCGCTTGATGGCCAACCAGCCACCTTTTAGTACCCCGTATTTTTGAAGTGCTTCTATAGTATATTGAGAACAAGTAGGTGTATACCTACAGGTAGGTGGTTTGAAGGGAGAGATAGCTACCTGATAGAAGCGTACTAAATAGATGAAGAGATATTTCATTTTAAGTATTAGTTGTTAGCTATTAGTCATTAGAATTTGTAAACACTAACGACTAATAGCTAACAACTATTTATTATTTTGCAAATCGTTCTACTACTTCTTGGCTTACGCCTGTATTAGAAAAGCCTCCATCGTGGTAGAGGTTTTGCATAGTTACTTTGCGTGTAAGGTCAGAGAATAGTGTTACGGTATAGTCAGCACAATCTTGCGCAGTAGCATTCCCTAATGGCGACATTGCATCTGCATAGGCAATGAATCCGTCAAATCCTTTTACACCTTGTCCTGCTGTGGTAGGAGTTGGCGATTGAGAAATAGTGTTCACGCGCACTTTTTTGTCTTTGCCAAAGAAATAGCCAAAGCTACGTGCTACTGACTCTAAATAGGCTTTGTTGTCTGCCATATCGTTGTAGTCTGGAAAAGTGCGTTGGGCTGCCATATAGGTAAGGGCTACAATGCTTCCCCACTCGTTCATTGCGTCGTTGCGATAAAGCACATTGCACACTTTATGAAAAGAAAGCGCTGAAACATCCCATCCTTTCTCGGTATAATCGTAGTTAGAATCGGTGTAGGGAATATTTTTGCGCACATTTACAGACATTCCTATAGAGTGCAACACAAAGTCTAACTTCCCTCCTAAAATTTCCATTGCCTTAGTAACCAAGTTTTGGAGGTCATCCATACTAGTAGCGTCGGCAGGGATTATTTCAGAGCCTGTTTTTTCAGCCAACTGTTTGATTTGCCCCATACGCATTGCCACAGGAGCATTGGTCAATACAAATTTACCTCCTTCAGCGTGTACTCGCTCAGCTGTTTTCCATGCAATTGAATTTTCGTCCAAGGCACCAAATATGATACCTCTTTTTCCTTTTAATAAATTGTACATTCTTTAAATTATTTGTTATTAGTTGTTAGTTTTTAGTGTTAGGTATTAGCTTTTGGCAACTAAACTTCCATTCTGCTAATTTTCAAATTCCTTCAATGTATTGATAATAATAGCAATGCACTCTCTCAACTCTGTTTCGTTCATCACCAAAGGAGGCGCAAAGCGAATGATATTTCCGTGAGTAGGTTTGGCTAACAAGCCTTTGTCGCGCATCTTTACACAAATATTCCAAGCTGTATCGCTTTCTTCTGTATCGTTGATGACAATTGCGTTCAACAATCCCTTTCCTCGCACTAAAGAGGCTACTTTAGAAGTCTTTATATACTCCCCTATCTCTTTGCGGAATATTTCACCCAGACGAGCAGCATTTTCTGCCAACCGTTCATCTTTCACCACCTGCAAAGCCTCTACTGCAACTGCTGCAGCCAAAGGGTTTCCTCCAAAGGTACTACCGTGTTGTCCTGCTTTGATGACGTGCATAATAGAGTCGTTGGCAAGAACGGCACTCACAGGATAGACCCCTCCGCTAAGCGCTTTCCCGAGCACTAAGATATCTGGTTTCACATTTTCGTGGTCTACGGCCAAACGTTTACCTGTACGAGCTACACCTGTTTGCACTTCGTCGGCAATGAAAAGTGCGTTGTATTTTTTGCACAGAGCTTTTGCTCCGCTCAAATAGCCCTCTGAAGGAACATATACCCCTGCTTCCCCTTGAATAGGTTCTACTAAAAAGCCTGCCACTACAGCAGCATTTTGGGCAAGTACTTTTTCTAAAGCTTCTAAATCGTTATAGGGTACCGATACGAACCCTGGGGTATAAGGACCAAAGTTCTTACGTGCATTCTTGTCAGACGAGAAAGAAACTACGGTAGTAGTACGGCCGTGAAAATTCTGTTCGCAAACAATAATAACTGCTGCACTTTCAGGCACACCTTTTTGTTCGTAAGCCCATTTGCGACATATTTTGATAGCTGTTTCCACCGCTTCAGCACCAGTATTCATAGGAAGCACTTTCTCAAAACCAAAGTACTCAGTTACATATTTCTCGTAAACGCCCAACTTATCGTTGTAAAAAGCACGTGAGGTAAGTGTAAGAGTTTGAGCTTGGTCAGCTAGCGCTTTAATAATGCGAGGATGACAATGTCCTTGATTTACGGCCGAATAGGAAGAAAGAAAATCGTAATAGCGTTTGCCTTCTACATCCCATACATATACCCCCTCCCCCTTGCTCAACACCACTGGTAGAGGATGATAATTGTGCGCACCGTACTGGTTTTCCAGTGCCATTGCTTGTTCTGAAGTCAGTTTTTGGTTTGTCATATAATTGTTGTTTTATAGTTTTCTACATCTGTTCAAGAACTCCTCAAGAGTAATTAACCTTTAGCCGCAGAATTATTAGCCTTTTAGCTAATCATCGCTGCTCCTACAGTAGCATTGCTAGTCTCATCAATAAGGATTGCACTTCCCATTGGTGGATTCTCTTGGAAAGCGTCGTACACCAAAGGTGAAGCTGTTCTAAATCTGATTTTAGCTATCTCGTTGAGTTTTACACTTACTACATCTGAAGTTCTATCAAGAGTGTTGACATCTATTGTGTACTCTATCTCTTTTACAATAGCTTTTACGAGCTTACTGCGCTGTTGAAGGAGGTACTTATTGCCTTCTCTCAATTCTCGCTTGTCCATCCAGCATACTACCGCGTCAATATCTTGTCCTTGTATAGGTTCAGCACCTTTTTTGGCAAAATAATCACCGCGTGAAATATCTATATCATCCTCAATGTGCAAAACTACAGGATCGCCTGCTTTAGCTTCATTCACCTCTGTGCCATTGTGTTCTATTTTACTAATTTTAGTATCAATACCTTCTGGAAGTACTACTATCTCATCTCCTTGACGGTAAGTTCCCGAAATGATTTGCCCTGCGTAGCCGCGATAATCGTGCAAAGCTTCTGTTTGTGGTCGTATCACATATTGCACTTGAAAGCGCGGTTGGTCATAGTTATCTTTGTTGATAGTTACGGTCTCTAAAAAGTCTAAAAGAGAAGTGCCTTGATACCACGGCATCGCCTCAGTAGTGTTCACTATGTTGTCGCCTACAAAGGCTGAAATAGGAAAATAGTGTACGTGTTTCAACCCTAAACGTTGAGCTATCTGTTTATACTCCTGTTGAATATTACTAAAAACCTCCTCACTATAGTCTACCAAGTCCATCTTGTTCACTGCTACCACTACTTCAGGAATATTCAGTAGCGATGCGATGATAGAGTGTCTACGAGTTTGTTCTGTTACGCCATTGCGCGCATCCACCAAAATGATGATAAGCTCAGAATTAGAAGCTCCTGTAATCATATTGCGGGTGTATTGAATATGCCCTGGAGCATCAGCGATGATAAATTTTCGCTTAGGAGTCGCAAAGTAGCGGTAAGCTACATCTATCGTGATACCCTGTTCGCGTTCAGCACGCAAGCCGTCTGTGAGAATTGCAAGGTCTATTCCATCGTCATTCTTATTTTTCGACTGTTGTTCAAGGGCTTCTAACTGGTCAGCTAAGATACTTTTGCTATCGTATAGCAGACGCCCTATTAGGGTACTTTTCCCATCGTCTACACTCCCTGCAGTGATGAAACGTAATATATTCATTTTGTTTTATCTCGTTTAATCGTTAATTTTTGGCAAAGATACAAAAAAAGTTCCAACTCCCAAAAAAATCCCCAGAGGAATCCGATTCCTCTGGGGATTTTTAAAGGCCTATGTGGCTCGTAGTTTTATCTTTTTAAGTACAACCAACCTACTTGTTTTTGATGTTGGTTATTCTCATCGGTGTATTCTATGATAAAGTAATACGTTCCTTGTGGCAATAGGTCTG
>CAUQNY010000095.1:0-5613 GCA_963519425.1 uncultured Capnocytophaga sp. | reverse complement strand
ACCTAAAGCATCTAAGAAGCTAAAAGAATTTTGATAGACTAAATTTCCTCTTTTTCTAAAAGATTCTTTGAACATTTCATAGAAATCAGTAGCATTTATATCCCAGTGTTGCTGAAAATGAGCAATAGCATACCATTTATAGACCTCATTTTCATTGTTAGGATCTTTTTGAAGAATGGTAGTATAATGCTCAATAAGTTCGTTTATTTTTTCATTCATAGCGCTTTAGTTTAACGTAACAAAAATAATATAATATTTTGCATATAATAAAAGAGCTATCTGTTTTTCAGGTAGCTCTTTTAAAAGATGTTTAGTACTTATTTTTATTAAAGCTCACGGAAAGCTTTGTGTAGTAAGCGACGTTTGTCATTAATAGCCTCTTCCATAGAAATCATTGTTTCTGAACGGGCTACGCCTTGAATATCGTCAATCATATAAATCACCTCTTTGGCGTGCTTAGTATCGCGTGCACGTATTTTGCAGAAAATGTTGTATTGACCAGAAGTAATGTGGGCTACTGTTACAAAAGGAATTTCTTCTAATCGTTCTAAAACAAATTCTGCTTGATGATTACGCTCTAAGAAGATACCCACATAAGCAATGAAAGTGTAGCCTAAGCGGTTGTAATCGACAGTAAGGGTTGAGCCTTTGATAATACCTATTTCTTCCATTTTTCGGACACGTACGTGTACCGTTCCTGCTGAAATATTGAGTTGCTTAGCGATGTCGGTAAAAGGAGTACGCGTGTTATCTATCAGCAAATCCAATATTTGATGATCAATTTCATCTAATTTATATCTTGCCATCTATTATATGTTTTATTGAGTTTTTTTCAGCGTGCAAAGTAACTATTTTTTTTTATACATTCCAAATAAAATAGGATAATTTTTTAAGGATATGTCATTATTCTATCTTTTCAAGATACAATTTATTCAAATCTAACTCGTTTTCAATATATTTTTTGTTGAAAGGAGGTTTAAGAAAATCTGATAGTGGTTTTTCTTGATGTCCGTACTTATGAGACAAATCGGCTATCTCGGCTATGCAGGGAGTAAAAACAATACGACCGCCTTCTAATACTTCTTGGTATTGAATACCTACATCATTGCCTGAATGTGTATCGTCACGAAGGATAATATCATAGAAACATTTGTCATTTTCAGGAATATTAAAATACTCGTGAAAATTTACTTTTGTAACTTCATCTAAAGCTATCGCTTGCAGGGCAGTGAAAAGAGCAGTGGCTATGTGTTTAGTAGTCTGTTCACGGTTGTAATCATTAGGTGAATGACCTGCCTCAAATAGTATAGTGGGAGTACCTAACTGGGTGTAGCGATCGCCAGTGCAGTTGATGTTAAAACTATCGTCAAAACGTGCTATTTGGTTAGGAATTATCTCTTGTAAGGTTTTGTTCATCAGTACTATCAGACGCATTGCTTGCTGACGAACATCATTGATACTGCGTTCTTGATTGTAAGCAGGTGCTAAAAATGATATTGTAGCAGGCTGAGAGGTCTGCGCCACACTAAAAATTGTGCGTTGATCGTGAAGATTAAAACAATAGTCAGGCTTCACTAAATCATAAGCTTTTCGCAAACACTTACTTTCGGGCTGTGTGAGTAGGTAAGCATCACGATTTAAATCGACTTTGTTATAGTTTACACGTGTATACAGTCCAGCTCCGTCAGGATTGAGCATAGGAATTATATAAATACTAAGTTCAGAGAGAAAATTAGCTGTTTTAAGTTGCTTTAGTACTTTGAAAAGAGCTTTGGTAGTAGTAGATTCGTTTCCGTGCATTTGTGACCATATAAGTATCTTTTTACGGCCATTCCCAACCTGATAGAGGTTAATAGGTATCCCTTTGACAGAGTTTCCTAAGAAGATGATTTGCTGAAAGGTATATTTTTCTAAAACAGGGGTAATCATTGAGAAGCTGATATAACGCCCAGAGAGTGTATTTTTCATTTTAATGTATTTTGAAAAGGCAAAAATAAGGATTATTTGTCAATTAACCAACTGTATTAGATGTTCTTACTGAAAAATAGGAGCAAGGATTAAATTAGCATAATACTCATTGACTAAATAAACTTATAAATCTGTTGTTTTTTTCTGCTTTAGGGGTATTTTTTAGAAGTTTGGCATTGGTTGAAAAATAGACATTTTCTTCACTTCGTCTTCGAGATGCTTCCAAGATTCTCTAACTTTCTCTTAGTAGAATTTTTTTCTTGTAAGTACTCTCTTCAAACTGTCTCCATTGCTGTATGTTACAAGTGTAATCTGCACAAACATCATACTTGTATTTTGATTGCAATAACACTTGTTTTACATCTGTAAAAACTACTTTGAAGAGGCTATTTTAAAGCGGTAACTATTGTAATATTATCTAATTTTAAAGTATCAATTTTATTTATAGTAAATTATTAAAGTTATGATTTTCATATGTTTATTACTATTTTTTTAACTATAGCTTGAATATACTCTTAAAAAAGCTCTATTCAAATTTGCATATATCAAAAAGTTGATTTACATTTGTATATTATTAATAAAATAGTTAAAGTTACAATGTTAAACACAACAGATTTTGCTCTTCGCTTACAACAAGTGATGGATTATTACAAACTAAATGCAGCAGCCTTTGCTGATACCTTAGAAATTCAGCGTTCGGGGATTTCTCATCTATTATCTGAACGCAATAAACCAAGTTTGGATTTTATTTTAAAGCTCATTGAGAAGTTTCCTGAAGTAGATATGTATTGGATTACTCAGGGCAAAGGAAGTTTTCCACATAAAGAGCTCAAGGAAAGTGGGAACTCTAAAAAAACTCAACAAACAGATCTTTTTAGTGAAATTCCTGAAATAGAAATGGAAGCCTCCTCTCCTACTCCTCCTTTAGAGCTTACAGCAACCTCTACAATAGAAAAGTCTGTAGTAGCTCCAGTAAGCCCTGAAAAAATGGTAATGCCTGCATTGACACAAGAGGAAAAAGATGGAAAGAGAATTAGGCGAATCATTTTCTTCTATGAGGATAAAACATTTGAAGTTTTTGATGCCTAATACCTAGTGTAAGATTATTAACCAATGTATTGGGATAGTACAATATTTTAGAGTCGGTTTTCAAAATTTTACCTTGAAAGAAGTAAGTCTTTAGTAAATTATTTGTAATTTTGCAATTTAAAGAGAACAGACACTACATTTTATGATTACATTCTTAGAAGAACTCAATAGACTTAATGCTCCTCAGCGGGCTGCTGTATTACAAAAGGAAGGTCCCATCATTGTTATTGCAGGAGCCGGTTCGGGAAAGACGCGCGTTCTGACCTACCGCATTGCTAACCTTATGAGAGAGGGGGTAGATGCCTTCAATATTTTGGCTCTTACCTTTACAAATAAGGCAGCCAATGAGATGAAGAAACGCATTTCGGATTTGGTCGGGAACAATGAGGCTAAGAATCTTTGGATGGGGACTTTCCACTCTGTCTTTGCGAGAATTTTGCGCTTTGAGGCTGACAAATTAGGATTTCCGCAGAACTTTACTATTTATGATACTCAAGACTCTCAACGTTTGATCAATGGGATTATCAAAGAGAAGGAATTGGACAAGGATGTATACAAATACAAGCAGGTACAACAGCGCATTTCGTCTTTAAAGAACAATCTTATCACGGTACGCGCGTATTTTAATAATCCAGAGTTGATTGAAGGGGATGCGATGCGCAAACAGCCTCGCTTTGGTGAGATTTATCAGGAATATGTAGATAGGTGCTTCAAGGCAGGAGCTATGGATTTTGACGATTTGCTCCTGAGAACTAATGAGTTACTAAATGTTTTTCCAGAGGTATTGGCTAAGTATCAAGACCGATTTAGGTATATACTCGTAGATGAGTATCAAGATACTAACCACTCTCAATACTTGATAGTGAAGGCTTTGGCTGACCGTTTTCACAATATTTGCGTGGTAGGAGATGATGCGCAGAGCATTTATGCTTTCCGAGGGGCAAACATCAACAATATTTTGAACTTTAAGAGCGATTATCCTGAAGCTAAAGAATACAAATTAGAACAAAATTACCGTTCGACAAAAAGTATTGTGGAAGCTGCTAACAGTGTAATTGAGCACAACAAGATACGCTTGGACAAGTTGGTTTTCACTGAGAATGAATTAGGAGAGCCTATAAAAGTACATAGGAGTCCGACAGATGCTGATGAAGGGCGTTTTGTAGCGGAATCAATTTTTGAGAACAAGATGCAGCACCAGCTCGCTAATGGCAAGTTTGCTGTGTTGTATAGAACAAACTCCCAATCGCGTGCCATAGAAGATGCGCTAAGAAAGCGAGATATTCCGTATCGCATCTATGGAGGACTTTCTTTTTATCAGCGCAAAGAAATTAAGGATATGTTGGCTTATTTACGTTTGATAATCAACCCTAATGATGAAGAGGCTCTTGTTAGAATTATTAACTTTCCTGCCCGTGGCATAGGTGAGACTACAATGGAGAAACTTACCTTAGCTGCTAATCATTACAAGAAATCTATTTTTGAGGTAATGTACAACGTAAATAAGTTACCTGAGTTGCACATTAATACCACTACCAGACAGAAGCTAACAGACTTTGTAATGATGATTCTCAACCTACAAGCTTTTAATCAAGAAGCAAATGCTTTTGAAGTAGCTGAACAAGTAGCTAAGAAAACGGGGCTGTTGCAAGAATTTAAGAAAGATGGTACACCTGAGGGAATCGCTAAGATGGAAAACATCGAAGAGATGCTGAATGGTATGAAAGACTTTGTGGTAGGACAAGAAGATGTTGCTGATGCTCGCGGTAGTCTAACAGAGTACTTGGAAGATGTATCGCTAGCGACGGATAGCGACAAGGAAATAGGTGATGATGACCGTGTGGCACTGATGACTATCCACTTGGCTAAGGGGTTAGAGTTTCCGTATGTATATGTAGTTGGGATGGAAGAAGATCTCTTTCCATTGGCGAAGAGTATCCAGTTGCGTGAGGAATTGGAAGAAGAACGCAGACTCTTTTACGTTGCCTTAACACGTGCAGAAAAGCAAGCCTATCTGACGTATGCTGAAAGACGTTATAGATTTGGAAATCTTTCGGATGCAGAACCTAGTAGATTCATTGAAGAGATTGATGATAGATATTTAAAATACCTTACTCCTACCCTATCAAACCCTAACTATCGCTACAAACCTCTGATAGACAGAGATATTTTTGGTGAGGTAGACAAAAGCAAACTACGATTGCAGAAGCCTATTAGTGGAACGCCACCTCCGAAGAATGCCCTTACGGGTGAAGAACAACAAAAACTTCGCAAGCTAAAACCTGTAAATGCAATGCAGAATGCCTCAGCAAATAGAGATGCTTACAATGGCTTGGAGGTTGGTATTGAGGTCTATCATGAGCGTTTTGGTAAGGGAAAGGTAATGGTACTAGAAGGTAGCGGGAATGATAAGAAAGCCCAAATAAACTTCGAGGTGGGAGGTTTAAAAAATATCCTATTGCGATTTGCAAAGCTAACTATAGTCAATTAGCTAATTTGTAAATTAGCCAATGAGTTAATAAAAAAGAGTCTATTAGATTTTAAACTAATAGACTC
>CAUQNY010000094.1:0-5670 GCA_963519425.1 uncultured Capnocytophaga sp. | reverse complement strand
ACTAATTTAACTATGGGGTATCATATCATCAATATTACAGAAAATGGTATTAAAAGTAAGTATATTAATGATAAAAAAGCATTAATGTACTTAGATACAATTACCGAAGACTCTATTATCTATCAAGGAGAACCCCATTGGACACCTTTGCAGGTAAAAAATACTGAATTTAAAAACTATTGTATAGAAAACAACCGCCACTTATTAAATATATAATTGCCTTCTCCTAAAATAATAAGGTATTGCGGGAAACAAGAGGAGAAGTGCTACCATTATTACATATTGGAACTGAAAGAAAAGACAGAGCTCCGCTCACTCTAAACCGAGTTTGCAAAACGGAGGGCTTTGCTCCAAGAGCACCCTCTGGTTTTCCCTCTGTTTAGAGGTCTTCTCTTTCTCATTTAAAAGAATACATTAAAGTTATGTTTTACAAACAATTAGAAGTAAAACCCAACTTTGTTGGGCTACTGTACAAAGAGAATGTTTTTCAAAAGCAACTTCCTGCAGGGGTCTATAAGTTTAGTCCTTTCCAGAAAGTCTCCCTCATTGTGCTTTCTCAGCATTTGCGCAGTGTCCGCGTGGTAAACCAAGAGGTACTCACTACCGACAATATCGCTTTGCGCTTTTCTTTTTTCTTGAGCTATAAACTGCTCGATGCCCAATGTTTTGTAGAGAATTTCGGCATAGGAGACGACAATTTTGCCTTAGCCGAACAGCAACTTGTAGCAATAGCACAGCTGCATTTGCGTCAGAAAATTAGCTCTTTAGATAGCGAACACCTCAATGAATACCGAAACGAGATAGCCGATTTTAACGAAGAAACCCTTAGCGAGGCTATTGCAGCTTTAGGACTACAACTTGTTACGGCTCAACTTATTGACATCACCTTCCCTAAGGCTATTCAAGATTTGTTTGCACGTCTGTTAGATAGCAAGATACGGGCAAAATCAGACTTGGAAAACGCTCGTACGGCCGTTGCTACAGCACGGGCACTTAAAAATGCTTCCGAACTGATGAAAGGCGATGAGAATATCAAGTTTTTTCAATATTTAGAGACAATCAGCAAGATTGCCGACAAAGGCAAGCATACTTTTGTCATCGGCGAAGTGCCACAAACCTTGTCTAAATCATAAACTTTTTTTATACATTTCCTCCTTTTGAAAAAAAGTTGTATCTTCGCCCATTCTTACAGCACTAAACGAATGAAAAGAATCATCGTATATAACACATTGGTAGCTCTTTGCATCTTTCTCATAGTCGCTTGCACTCCCAATGCAAACACCTACTACAACCGCCAGTTCCAGCCAGTTGTAACCAAATACAACGTATTGTTCAATGGCGAGGAGGCTTATGCCAAGGGGCTTACCGAGTTGCGCGAAAAGTACCAAGACAATTTTGGCGAAATTTTGCCCGTAGAACCTATTGGGATGAGTGGAAAAGTACAGTTGGACGGTATAGGCAACCCGCATTTTGAGCGTGCCGAAGAAAAAGCTATCAAAACCATTCAGCAGCACTCTATGGTCTTCAACGGAGTGCAGCGCAACTACAAAATTGATGATGCCTATATGCTTTTGGGGCAGGCACGATACTACGACGAGCGCTTTTTCCCTGCCTTAGAAGCTTTTAACCATATGCTTACGAACTACGGAATGAGTGAGCGCATTCCCGAAGCCGCTGTTTGGGCTCAAAAAACCAATCTTCGTCTTGGAAAAGACAAGGTAGTCATTGAGAAACTGACCGAATTTCTAAAAGAAAACCGAAAAATCCGCCGCAACGATAGGGCAGAGGCCTATGCCACCCTTGGACAAGCTTTTATAAATCAAGAACAATATCCTTTGGCAGCCGATGCGCTCTACAATGCCGGCAAATACACCCGCAACAAGGCGTTGCGTGGTCGTTATTACTTTATCGCTGCACAACTTTACGAAAAACAACAGCAAAAAGACTCTGCTGAGGTTGCTTTTGAAAAAGTGGTAAAACAGAATTGGAAGATTCCGCGCAAATTGTGGGTGGAAGCTCAGGCAGGCAAAGCGCGCAACAAGACTTTTACAGCTGAGGAAAAAACGGCTTTTTTAGACTATCTACGCCGTTTAGAAAATCGCTACGAGCACAAAAACTACCTCGATGTGCTCTATTTTACGCACGCCGAACTCCTAAAAGAAGAACAAAAACGCATAGCTACCGATTATTATCGCCGCTCTCTTTCGCACAACAAAGACAACACTCCTCTCAAAGCCAAGGCGCACATACGCCTCTCCGAGCTTTTCTTTGACCAAAAAGATTACATAGGAGCCTATCAGCACTTAGATAGCACCCTTACCTATACTCCAGAGAACACTTTCGAACATCTCTATGTCCGCCGAAAAAGAGACAATTTGGCTAAGATTGCCGAGTTGGAGTACCTTGTGAAGAAGAACGACAGTGTACTCAAGGTAGTGCGTATGCCCGAAGCCGAACGCCGTGCCTATTATCAAAAACACATTGATTCGCTTGAGCACTTGGCAGCGATGCGCTCTCAAAAAAGTACAGCATCTCAGCAAGACAACATAGGAATGGGCATCACTGCCGCGAATGAAGGCAACATCAAGGACGGAAAGTTCTACTTCTACAATCCTCTGAGTGTGGCCTACGGCAAACAACAATTCCAACAGTACTGGGGCGACCGTAAATTGGAGGATAACTGGAGATGGTCGGCTACTCGAGGGGCTAGAACCGACCTCAATCTTCCTGCTACGTCTACTGAAGAAGGTACTAAGGACGAAAAAGCAGATACCCCCGACCGTTATTTGGCTCAGTTGCCTAAAACAGAAACTGAAATAGCACAACTCGTTACCGACCGCAATGAGGCTCTCTACCAGTTAGGGGTACTCTACCGAGCAAAGTTTAACGAGAAAGAATTGGCTATCCAGCGTTTGGAACGAGTGTTGGCCAACAGTCCCGTTCCCGAAGTAGAAGTGGCTGCCTTGTACGAACTTCAGAAGAATTATGCCGAAGGGAATAACACAAAAGCCGAAGCCGTGAAACAGCAGTTGCTGGCCAACTACCCTAATACTGATTATGCTAAACTCTTGCAAGGAAATGAGACTACACAACAAGAGCGCAACAAGAGTGCTCAAGTGTTTGTCGATAGTCTAGCAGCGCAGTATGCGCGGGGCGAGATACTCGAAACAGCACGCCGCCTACAAGATGAGGCGCTCCAATACCGCGAAACTGCTGTTGCTCCTGCCATAGCCCTTTTACAAGCCAAAGTAGTAGCCCGCTTACAAGGTTTTGAACCTTATCAAAATCAGTTGCAGCAGCTAGCTACCAATTATCCTGCAACACCTGAAAGCGAAGAAGCAAAAAACTTGCTTGAAGAACTGAAAAACACACCTAAAGAGGGCTTTATAACCGATGACAAAGCGATTCACTGGAAAGTAGTCATTACCGGAACAACCTCTGAAACTCGCCAAAAGTTGAAAGCTTCTATTGATGAGAAACTAAAATCTATTTCAGAATCTTTGACACTTTCCACTGACCTTTACGATGCAACCGAAACGTGGTGGGTGATTCATAAAGTACGCGATGCCTATTCAGCTCATACCATTATTAATGAGCTTAAAGAATTTCTCTCAAAAAACAAACTCTCGGCATTCCCTATCGCTACTGAAAATTACCGAAGAATACAGATGTTCAAAACCAAGGAAAACTATTTGAAGACGCTTAAAACAGAATAAATATTCGTTCTTGGCACTTGATTTTTGTAACTCAAAAAAAAATCGTACTTTTGCAGTGTCCAAAGAAGAAAATATAAAACTTTAGAAAACGATGAATATTGAGCAACTTACCAATCTTACTACGCAAGTTCGTAGAGATATTTTGAGAATGGTACATAAAGTAAATTCAGGACACCCAGGAGGCTCCTTGGGGTGTGCCGAGTTTTTAGTGTGCCTTTACAACGAGGTGTTGGATTTCCAGCTCCCTTTTACGATGGAAGGCAAGGACGAAGACTTGTTTTTCCTTTCTAACGGACACATATCTCCTGTGTTCTACAGTGTGTTGGCACGTCGTGGTTTCTTCCCCGTGAGCGAACTCAGCACTTTCCGTTTGCTCAATTCGCGTTTGCAAGGGCATCCCACGCCTCACGAAGGTTTGGAAGGCGTACGCATAGCGTCAGGCTCTTTAGGGCAAGGACTTTCAGTAGCCATTGGGGCGGCATTGTCCAAAAAACTCAATGGCGATAGTCATTTGGTTTATACTCTCCACGGCGATGGCGAACTCCAAGAAGGACAAATTTGGGAAGCAGCAATGTACGCAGGAGGAAAAGGAGTAGACAACCTCATTGCCACAGTAGACTATAACCAAAAACAGATAGATGGCCCAACCGACAAAGTACTCCCTTTAGGCAACCTTAAAGCGAAATGGGAAGCCTTTGGTTGGCAAGTTGTCGAGATTGAAAAAGGCAATGATATTGCCGCTATCCTAAAAGGATTGTCAGAGGCCAAAGCCTTAACCGGCAAAGGAAAACCAGTTTGTATCTTATTGCATACCGAGATGGGCAATGGGGTAGATTTTATGATGGGTACCCATGCTTGGCACGGCAAAGCGCCTAACGACGAACAGCTAGCCCAAGCTTTAGCACAAAACCCTGAAACATTAGGCGACTACTAATCGGGCGATGGGCTAATTTGTTCGCTCAATTAGGATAGGCAAATAGAAAAATGTAAACTTTGTCAAAGGCCGTAGCACGGTGCGTTAAGGACTTTGACAAAGTCTTTTATTTAACCCTGTTTTTCTTTTGCAACATTATGTACAAAATAGCTACTTGGAATGTAGAACGCCCTAAAAAAGGTACTCAAAAAACGGCTCTTGCTATAGCTAAAATCCAAGAAGTCAATGCCGATATTTTAGTACTTACAGAAAATGCCAATGGTCTATCATTAACAGACCTATATCCTTTTTCAGTACATTCTTTGCCTTTCGAAAGAACACCTCAAGAACATTGGGTATCTATCTTTTCTAAATGGGAAATCAGTGAGCAAATACAAACTTTTGACAACTGCCGAACGGCTTGTGCTGTAATAAAAGCACCTTTTGGAGAGATAGCTGTATTTGGAACGATTATTCCTTATCATCAAGCGGGAGTATCAGGAGTTAGGTATGGAAATTTAGGGTATAAGCAATGGGAATACCACGAGAAAGATTTACATCAGCAAGCTAAAGATTGGAAGCGTATTGCAGAAGAGACACAAATGCCCTTATGGGTAATAGGTGATTTCAATCAAAGTAGAGGCAATCATCAGGGATATGGCACTGAAAAAGTAAGACAACTCCTCACCGATTATCTTAACCAACTGCATTTAATTTGCCTAACCGAAGGTGATTTTTCCTCTTTTCTGCGTCCAGACCCTATTAAAAAGAAGATAAGATACAACATTGACCATATTTGTGTTTCTAAAGCTTTCTTGAGAAAAGTAAGACAGTATCAAGTAGGTGCTTGGGATCATTTTAATGAAGAAGGAAAATATATGTCAGACCACAATGGCGTTTATGTCAGTTTTGAGTTATAAAATTTGTCAGTAAGTTTATTTTAATTACTTTTGCATAAGAAAAGAGCAAATCAGCTTATCGCTACAGAGTAGAGGAAAGTCTGGACACCACAGAGCATCATAGCGGGTAACGCCCGTCCGC
>CAUQNY010000093.1:0-5924 GCA_963519425.1 uncultured Capnocytophaga sp. | reverse complement strand
CTAACTGTAAGTTTTCTTCTATCATCACTTCTTGATTTCGGGGGCAAAAGTACAACAAATATTTTAAACAACAAAATTTTTTACAAATAAATTTTGCACAATATAATTTTATAATGAATTATAGGTAGTTCAATAACTAAGAATCTCCCGTGTAGCAGGTATCATATGAGGGATTTTATGGAGTTATTTACTAATTTATAATTCATCAAAACCGAAGAGTATAGGCAATCTCCCTCACGGCTTTATCAGTATGGCTGTACAATGGAGATGATGATTTCTGATAGTAGTCGATTTGTGGACAAAGATAGTGACAATTCTATCTCCTTACCCATGAACGAACTACATATAATTTTGCCTCATATATAACTTTATATTTTTTAATTTCTAAATTTGGTTAATTAACCAATTATTCTTACTTTTGTATCGTTCAAATAATCAGTAATTTTTGGATGAATATATCGACTTATATACTATTGGGAGTGGTGGTGTTCCTTATTCTCAAACTCTTATTGCCCAATGCCTCTAAACGTTTTTTGAAACTACAAGCCTCCTTACCTACCTCAAAAATACGTTCGATTGCCAAGGGATTGGCAAAAGTAGAAGGGAAACTCTTGATGAAAAACCCGCTTTTTTCGCCTATCAAAATGACACCCTGCATAGGCTATTACTATCTAATAGAGAAGATTGACAGAGATAAAGAGGAACACAATTCTTACTCTACTATCCACGAAGAAACACAATGTAACCCTTTCGAAATAGAAGATGCGACTGGGAAAATAGAAGTAGTGCCTGAGGGAATCCAACTTTTTTTAATGGAAAATACCCATCAGTACACTAGTGGAGAAAAGCGATATAGTGAAAGTCTGCTTAGAGAAGGAGATGAAGTTCTTTTGATAGGCTATGCTGACGCCAAAGGTGGAGTACCTTTCCTAAGAAAAGATGATAAATATAAGCTCTTAGGAATTACTTTGGTATCCTCTATCAATCTTTGGAACAAATACCAACCCCTATTGCGGTCTTTCTTATTTACATGTGTTATTATTGTTTCATTAATTATATTTATTTTATTACAATGAATACCTCTATTATTGCTATCGTTTTAGCTGTTTTATTAGGAGCTTCGATTATAGGATTTTTGATAACTCTCTACAACCGATTGGTAATGCTGCGTTTCAATATCGATAAGGCATATAAAAACATAGATGTACTGCTCAAACAACGCGCGGATGAGATTCCTAATCTGGTAACCATAGCCAAAGAATTTGCCACCCATGAGAAAAAATTACTGACAGAGCTCACAGAACTTCGCACTGCCTATTACAGCGCACAACACACAGAAGAAAAAACTCAGATATCCAACAAGATTTCCAAAGGGTTGGCTTCGTTTTTTGCTATATCAGAACAGTATCCTACCCTATCATCCAATAGTCATTTTGCAGCACTACAAACGCGGGTATCACAACTCGAAGATAAGCTTGCCGACCGCAGAGAGTTCTTCAATGATAGTGTGAACCTATATAACATAGGGATACACGAATTCCCCAACCTCATTGTAGCCAAAATCTTAGGATATAAAGACAAAACTTTATTAGAAATAAGTCCCTCAGAAAAACAATATGATGGAGTTCGATTTTAATACTTTCTTTGGGTATGAAACCCTGCTGAACAAGAAACCAGATAGGATGTTGATAATTAGTTTTCTGCTCCCTGTGGGGCTGTTACTACTCTCCTTGTTTATCAATTTTCTCCTAGAAAAATGGCACTGGAAGAGTTATCTGATAAAAGTCGTCCTATACACATCATTTTTACTGATTTTCTTCGGAGGTTTCACTATATCATTATTATATTTTATGGGAGTAAGTGGTGTAAAACTTGCCTATTGTTACAGCATTATCACTATAGGGATGTTCTTTTTCTGCCTTTTAAATGGCAAAACCATTACAAAGATGATTTTAGAACAGAAATCTTCTTCCTAAAAACAGACTTCCCTTTTTGCTCATTTGTCAATTAAATAGTTCCTTAGTTAGTCATATTATCGCGTAAGTTCTCTTTTTTGAGTCCGTTATACTGCTTGTATTCTTTGGTGGTAAAGCCACTCCATTGTTGGGTGATAATATCAGTGAGTGTAGCCTAACTAGCAACTTAATACACGCCAATAGGTCTGAGGGTTAGGACTATCAGTTAATATAGCCACTACATCTACAATAGAGAAATACCATAAGAGGAAAGAACAGAGACTTTGGCAAAGTGCAGTTAGTAGTGTATTTTCATTTTTTAATTAGCAAATTTTGCCATTAACTCTTCCGAGCGCTTGCGCCCTGCCAAATAATGAGGATCAAGTTCTATAGCTTTTTGCAAATACGCAAGGGCTTGCGAGCGGTACTTACGTTGAGGGTGCTGTTTTGCCCAAGCCCAATATACGAAGCTCATTATTTTCCAAGAAGCGTACTGGGGGTGTTGAGCTTGTTTGCGGATGATGTTCTCAAAGTCAATTTTGGCTAAAGCACGCTTTCGGAAGTAAAACCAAGGTAGATTTTCAGCTACACTCCCCCGCATAAATTCAGGAAGATAATGTACTGCTCCGTACTTTTGTATAGCCGTTTCAAAGAGTTTAAAACTTTTGCCGATGAGCGAAAGTTTAAAAGTTTCGCCAGCTACCAAAGCCATTGCAGATGCTTTATAGGAGAGGATAAAAGGTTCTAATGCCTCAGGTGTTTCAGTATTGACTTCACATTCCGATAAAATCGTGAGACTCTTTTGCGCATAGCCTTTGTACTGCTTGCTAAAGAAGCCTAAATTTAAGGCTACTTCGTGATAAATAATCCCTAAACGCACTTTGTTCAGCAACGAAGGGTTTGCGTTATAATCGGCTTCTACTTCAGTGAGTTTGGCCTGAAGGAGGTTGTTGTCGATGAATTCCATTACATCGTCTAAGGCTATTTGATAATCATTAAGAGTTTTCATTGCGTGTGCTTTTTAAAATTCGGGGCAAAAGTACGGCACAATGAGCTTCCCTCTTGTTAACTTAAGTTAAGATTTTTTGGTGTACATACGTTTTTGTAATCGGCTAAAACTTTCGGGGCTGATACCCAGTAGGTTGGCGATGTACTTTTGAGGTACTCGCTGAAAGAGTTCTGGACGCGAATGCAATAGATGCTCAAAGCGTTCTTCGGGTTTATCAGCAGCGAGGTACATAGCGGTATCAGTAGCACGTTGTAGGATTTGCTCAGTCATTAAGCGTCCGAAAGTTTCAAAGTTGTGATGTTCAGCATAAAGAGAAAAAAGGTCTTCTTTACTGATACGATATACAATAGTTTCCTCTAAGGCCTGTAATGAGAGATTAGAAGGGGAACCGCTGTTAAAACTCATAAAAGAGGTTGTCCATTGGTTTTCAAGTGAAATGTCACAGGTTTTTTCATTACCATCATCTTTGGTATGGAAATGACGTACACAACCTTTGGCGATAAAAAATAGATACTTACAAGGATCAGGAGCCTCTAAGAGCATTGTTTTCTTAGCGAAAATACGTTCAGTAAAATATTTATCTACTGCACTGAGTTCCTCCTCGGTAAAAGGGAGAACTTGTTGAAAATGTTTTTTTAAAGAATCAAACATAATGGTTAATTATTACTCTGCTATTTCTCCATCATATAAGTAAGCGAGGAAATAGACAGTTATACAAGAGGTTTCGTCCTTTATTTTATAGCTTTTTCTTCATATTTGCCCCCGTGAAAGTACTCATAAGCACTGGCTTCCAATTCCCCACAATCAGAAATAAGATTACCTTCTTCATCGTATATTTTATAAGTCTGCTGGGTGTTGCCTATGGGGCATTCACCATCTAAGCCCAATAGAATACTGTAAAACACATCATCCAACAGCCTATCCATCACTTCCTTAAGCTGGTCTGTTTGGATCTCTGTGAGTCCCATTCCTTTTATTCTGGTATTCACAGCGTTGAGGTATTGGGGAGACTGTTCAAAAGACGACTCTAAAAACTTTAGTTTTTCAATATAAAAATTCTTTACAAACTCGTCTGAGGTCATAGCATTGTTATTTAAACGATTCCTTTCTCAATCTATCACAAAGTTTGCCTTGTACAGCCTTGCGTATTTGGGGAAATTGCTCAGGGGCTAACTTTAAGATGGCATAGAGCAACTTGCGGTGAAAAGAATAATGATGGTTATACGCCATATAAGGCAGGGACAGACTGAAAGCCTTTTGTAAAGTAGCAACATTCGAGGCATTACCATAGTATTCAATTGTATCCACAAGATCTTCGTGGCTGTGATGCCAATCTTCCAAAAGCAAGTTTTCGTATCGGGACAACAGCTTTTTATCCTCCCCCAATTTCCCCGCAAGAATGAGAACCCCCTCTATACGGTCGGCATTCTTATGGGCAATAGCTTCTTCTAGATAAGCTTCGAGCAAGCCTACAAAGGAAATATCTTCAAGCATTGGCTCCATATAATAGGGCAGGTCATAGGCTTGGATTTCATCGTCCAAAAGGTGATCAATAAGGGCGTCAAGTTCGTCAAATTTGTACATAGTCATTAGTTTTTTAAATCGATTAATAAATTAGTAAATTTGGAAATCAGTAAATGGGTGTATTGTTCTTTTATTTTTATGAGTTTAAAAGTTCTTTTTCAATAGTTTCTAATTCTTTTAGATCGTATAAATCGGCTTGTTGTGCTTCAAATCGTTTGCGTTTGGCATCAAACTCTTCATATACTTTACCCACAAGTTTTTTCATTTGTTCATTACTGATACTTCCATTGCCCTTTAGGAGTTCTTTGTCGTTGAAAGCAATGATTTTATCTATGTTTTCCCGCCAAAAATCCATAGTAATATCTTGCCTATTTTTAGCCCGCAACTCTGCTGATTCTAAGAATACCATCACAAAACGATTTAATGTGTCTATTTCATCTTCTGTAAGATAGTTTTTAGCGATATAAATATCTCCTTTTCTTACTATCGTTCCTTCCCACGAGGTAAGCGCCATATTGCTCTTAGAGGCGTCGGCACGACTTACCACTATTTCACTAGCTGTTTGCCCTGTGATTGCATAGAGTATTTTATTTTGAGTTTGAGCATAAAACATCTGTGTAGCTTTATCTGTAGCATCATAATCGCTACTGAGCATAAAGAGGTCTCTTACCTTTTGGTAAAAACGCTTTTCAGAGGCTCTAATATCACGAATGCGCTCCAAAAGTTCATCAAAATAGTCAGGACGACCATCAGGATTTTTTAGGCGTTCATCATCCATTACAAAACCTTTAACCATAAATTCTTTCAGGTGTTGGTTTGCCCATTGCCTAAACTGTATACCTCGCTTGCTTCGCACTCTAAAACCAATGGCAAGAATCATCTCTAAACTGTAAAAAGTAACCTCATAATTCTTCCCATCAGAGGCAGTTGTAAAGAATTTCTTTACAACTGAATCTTTGTTTAATTCTTTATCATTCAGTATGTTAATTATGTGTTGTCCTATACTTTGCTTAGAGGTGTCAAAAAGGTCTGCCAGCTGATTTTGGTTCAGCCATATTGAACCATCTTTAGCATACAAAGCTATTTTTACTTTATTGTCATTCGTCTTATAAATAATAATATCTTGTTGTGTATCCATTGTTTTATTTTTCATTGGGGATTTCTTGGGTTTTACAAAGCCTTTTTTAATTTATGACGAAGTTTGCCTTGTGCTACCTTGTGTATTTGAGCAGATCGATAAGAGAAGCACCTTCAAGCAGTGGTTCTATATAATAGGGCAGGTCATACGTTCCTATTCCTCGTCTATAAGGCGATTAGTAAGAGCGTCGAGTTTGCTAAAGTTATATGACATATTAAGAAAGATTTTAAGAGGTTTCAATTATACGGGATTTTGTATTCCTTTTTATAAGTAATAGAGTAATATACACTATATCTAA
>CAUQNY010000092.1:0-6290 GCA_963519425.1 uncultured Capnocytophaga sp. | reverse complement strand
AATGCAGTACGCTCCTGCCTTTGGACAGATGTATTATGCAGGATTAAGATTTAAAATTCTATAATTATCAAATAATTGCTAATGGTTAGAAAGCTAACGATTAATGGCTAAAAAACGAACAACTAATAAGTATTTTTCAGAATGAAAACACGTATTTTATTATGGGTAGCTTTGAGTTTCTTTGGACTCACTACCGCAAGTGCTCAACAAGCACCTAACAAAAACAAGAAAGTAGAGTTTGCCGTAGGAGGCAACTGCGAACAGTGCAAAGCGCGTATAGAAAAAGCAGCTTACAACGTAAAAGGCGTAAAGAGCGCTAATTGGAACATCAAGAGTGGGAATATGACCCTTATTTTTGACGAACGCAAATGCAGTGAAAGCGATGTGCAGAAAGCTATTGCCAAAGTAGGACACGATGCGGGAAAAGAACGTGCAGCTGATGAAGTGTACAAAAATCTACACCATTGTTGTTTGTACGAACGCTTGCCATAGCTATTAGAGTTTTCGGTATGAATTTTGCTGTTATAACAAAAACACTAAATCATAACAAAATGAAAAAGATAACAGTTTTACTAATGCTCTTTGTAGCTTTAGATCTCACCTCTTGCGCTAGTGTATATGTAGCCACTGATTACGACCGTCAAGCCGATTTCTCTGAAATGAAAACCTTTGCTTTCTTCAAAGAAGGCATAGACAAAGTCCCCATTTCCGATTTAGACAAGAAACGCATTTTGCACGCTATAGAACGAAATCTCACTGCCAAAGGAATAATGCTTTCCGAAAATCCTGACTTTTTAGTGAATATCTTCACCCGCGACCGCGAAAATGTAGAGTTCTATGAAAACAGTCCATATTATTGGGGCTGGGGAATGGGCTGGGGGCCTTTCTGGGGTGGAGCAATGTACAATGTAAGCCGAAATATTGAGGGAACACTCTACATCGAAATTATTGATGCTAAAAAACGTGAACTAATATGGCAAGGGAAAGGTTCAGGAGCGCTACCGCAATCTCTAGAACGAAAAGAAGAAGCTATCAAAAACTTTGTAAACAAAATTTTAGATAAATACCCTCCAACGAGGTAAAAAAGTAAAATAAAAAAAGGGAAGCCCTGCACACAGCAGGGCTTCCCTTTTTCTTTTCTCCTCCTTGTTTAAAAAAGTAAATGTACCACTGTAGGAGCCAATATTGCTGTAAAAATACCGTTAAAAATCATCCCCAAACTAGCATAAACAGCGTATTTTTCACTGAGGTTAAATGCTGCCATAATGCCCAATGCATGAGAAGCTGTTCCCAACGAAATACCTTTCGCCATTGGACTCTTGATGCGAAACCATCCTAAGAACGTGATTCCAAAGATATTCCCCAAAAAACCAGTAGTCATCACTGCCATTACCGTAATAGGCTCTATTCCATTCAATACCCGAGAAACTTCTAAAGCAATAGGGGTCGTTACCGATTTTGGTGCTAACGAAATAGCAATATCATCTGACAGTCCCAACCATTTAGCCGACAAACACACTGTAAGAATTCCTACCAAGCTACCTGCAAATTGCGAAACTACTAGTGGAATAAGCTGTTTTTTAATCTTGGATAGTTGCAAATACAAAGGTACCCCTAAAGCTACAATCGAAGGTTTCAACCAAAAATCTATGTATTGTCCTGCTTCCTCATATCTCTCTGGCGAAATGTCAAAAATAAGAAGATACGAAACAAGCACTAATACAGTTAGCAAAACAGGATTCAAAAACACCGAATTATATTTCTTTTGCAATAGCAATACCCCATAATAAAGAATAAAAGTAAGAGCTAAAAGCAACACTTGATTTTCTGCAAATGATTTCATTATTTTAGTTTTTTACGAAAGAATTGATATATATGTCCTGTTACTACAATTACAACTATTGTACTAATAACAATAGAAATCAAAATTGCTAAAAAGTTTTCTCCAATCTGTTTAAAATAGGCCATAATCCCTATGCTGGGAGGAACAAAGAAAAGACCTAAATTAGAAATAAGCAAGTCCGAAAGAGCTTTGATAGCCTGAAGTTTAATCCACCCTAAATAAAGAAAAAGAGTTAGGAAAAGCATTCCTATAATACTCGAAGGAAAAGGAATATGTGTTAGACCTACTATCAGTTCTCCCAAGCCAAGACATCCAAAAATAATGGCAAAATATCGTATGATCATAATAGTATCTGTTAAAAAACGGGGCAAAAGTACTACTTCTTTTTGGAACAGTATAAAAAAAACTGTAAAAATTTGCTTTGCATGCATTTTTATTCTTATTTTTGCCCTAGTATAAAACTCTAAATAATTATGAACAACCAGTACGACAAACCTATTTTTACCGATGCTGCCCCAAACGAGGTAGCGCCACAAGCACCACAAACAGCTCCTTTAAACGATACCAAAGAAATTACTACCAACACTTCTGAGCATCAAGATGATGAAAAATCTAAAGGCAATCTCCTATCTAAATTACTGATTGCCTTTTTAGCTATTGCTACAGGTAGCTTAGGGTATTATACCTACTCGCTAAACAGAGATAAACAAGCTACCGAAAACGAACTTAATGCCCAAAAAGAACAAGTGCTTCGCGATCTCAATGCATTAAAAGGTAGTTATGACAAAGTAGTCGACGAAAACCGCACTGCCAACCAAGACCTATTAGAGGCACGTGATAAGATAAGTCAATATATTGATTCACTACAACGCATAAAACTAAACGTATCTGCTTTAGTGCGATTTAAGAGCCAAGCATTTGCTCTAGCCAAAGAGAGAGACCTCTTGCTAAAAAAGAATGACTCATTGATGCGTGTTAATAAGTTTATCCGCAGAAATTTAGATAGCGTTTCAGTAAAGCTAAACAGTACTACTGCCAAAGCCGATTCGCTAGCCCGACAAGCATACAAACTTCGTAAAACAATCGAGGCAGGAGCTGCTTTGCAAATAAGCAAACTCTCTATAGAAGCCGTAAAAAATGCTAAAAACAAACCTACCGACAAAGCTAAAGCTGCTGAAAAAATAAAAGTATGCTTCACAGTAGAAGGAAATAAAATAGCCCAATCAGGAACAAGATTTTTCTACATAAAACTAATAAGCCCCTCCGATACTACAATGGGAGCAAACGAGGCTACTACTGTAGGTACCAATACAATTCATTTTAGTACTGCTACCCGCCTTATTTACGACAATAAAAGCGTAGATGTATGCGACTTCGTTGCTAAAACAGCTAAATCATTTGACAAAGGTACCTATAAAGTACTAGTCTACGACGATAAACTAAATGAAGTAGGAACTGCTAACCTTATCTTAAAATAACTTCCCTTATGAAAGCCAAGCTGCTTTTTATGCTATTTTGGTTGAGTTTGTTTATACAAGCACAACCGCAGGATGTTTCGCTACTATTCAATACTCCAGCCAAACACTTTACCGAAAGCCTCCCTATAGGGAATGGTAGGTTGGGGGCAATGATTTTTGGCCAGACAGATACCAATAGAATTGTGCTTAACGAAATCTCAATGTGGTCTGGAGGACATCAAGATGCCGATGCACCACAAGCAAACAAGTACTTAAAAGAAATCCAAAATAAACTTTTGGAGCGCAAAAACTTAGAAGCGCAAGACCTCCTACAAAAACATTTTGTAGCTCAAGGCAAAGGCTCTTGCCACGGACAAGGAGCTAATTGCCATTATGGCTGCTACCAAATCTTAGCCGATTTGCTACTAGATTGGAAAGATTCCTCCTCTGTTAAGCAATACAAACGAATTCTTCGTGTAGACGAGGCTACTGCTATAACTTCTTTTAAGCGCAAAGAAAATCTTATTCAGCAGATAGCTTTTGCCGACTTCAAAAACGACATTCTATGGGTAAAGATTACGGCTACAGCTCCTATAAGTTTAAATGTATCGCTCTCCCGAAAAGAAAACGCTTCTGTCCAATATACCGAACAACAAATACTGCTTTCAGGCATTCTACCTGATGCTGACAAGGCTGGATTACATTTTGCCACTATAGTAGAGGTACAAACCGATGGTCAAAAGAAAGCTACTAATACTGCTATTGAAATTGAAAAAGCAAAAGAAATTTGTTTGAGAATTAGTGGGGCAACAAACTATAATTTTGCTAATGGAGGATTGTCCAACATCTCTGTTTTGGAAAAAGTCAATGAATATCTCCAAAAAGCCCCTACCGATTTTGCTACTGCACTCCTCCAAAGTCAAAATATCTATAAATCGCTCTTCAACCGCAATAGATGGACAACTAAAGTTCCTTCTACCTCCACTCTTACTACTTTTCAGCGCTTGGAAGCTTTCTATCAAGGAAAATCTGACCCCTTACTGCCTATTCTGTATTACAATTTTGGTAGATACTTGCTTATTTCTTCCTCTCGAGAAGGGTTGCTTCCTGCCAATTTGCAAGGAATATGGGCTGAAGAGTACCAAACACCTTGGAACGGCGACTACCATTTAAATATCAATTTGCAAATGAACTACTGGTTGGCTGAGCCCTCAAACCTAACTGAGCTCACTGAACCATTGCTCCGATTTACCAAAAATCTAATGCCTAACGGTAGAAAAACTGCACAAGCCTACTATGGCACTCAAGGCTGGGTAGCCCACGTCATCAGCAACCCGTGGTTCTATACTTCACCCGGCGAATCAGCTGTATGGGGCTCTACTCTTACGGGAGGAGCTTGGTTGTGCCAGCATATTTGGCAGCACTACTTATTCACTCACGACCAAGATTTCTTAAAGACCTATTACCCTGTTCTCAAAGAAGCAGCTACTTTCTTTGAGCATCTTCTTATCAAAGACCCAAAAACAGGTTATTGGGTAACAGCCCCCTCCAATTCTCCCGAAAATGCTTATCTTTTCCCTCTCTCAGAAAAAGGCAAAAAAATAGAAGGGTATACCTGTATTGCACCTACAATGGATATGCAAATAGTGAGAGAACTGTTCAGTAACACATCAAAAGCAGCTACCATACTAAAAGTAGATACCGATAAGTTAGCCCAATGGCAGAACATTATTCAAAACACTGCTCCCAACCGTATCGGTAAAAAAGGAGACCTAAACGAATGGTTAGACGATTGGAAAGATGCTGCCCCTCATCATCGTCACGTGTCGCACCTCTATGGATTGCATCCTTACGATGAAATAACACTTTTTGATACCCCTTCCCTAACCAAAGCTGCTAAAAAAACATTAAAAATGCGTGGCGATGAAGGTACTGGTTGGTCTCGTGCTTGGAAACTTAACTTTTGGGCGCGATTGCACGATGGCAATCACGCTCTGAAACTATTACGACAGCTATTACGCCCTGTTAGTTCAGAGGTTACAGGAGGAGAAACCGGAGGTACTTATCCCAATCTATTTTGTGCCCACCCACCTTTTCAAATTGACGGCAACTTAGGCGGAGCGGCAGGTATTGCCGAAATGTTGTTGCAAAGTCAGGGTCAAAAGTCTGTGATCCACTTTTTGCCTGCACTTCCCTCCCACCCCGATTGGCAAAGTGGATCTATGGAAGGAATGAGAGCTCGCAATGGTTTTGAAGTGAGTTTTTCTTGGGAAAAACATAAACTAAAACAAGCTACTATTACCTCCCTAGTAGGTGCTGAGTGTCATCTATGGTTACCTGCAGGAATGGCAATATACCAAGAGGACAAAATACTAATAGCACCCTCTAAAAAGGCTCAAATAGTGCACTTTACTACTGAAAAAGCTAAGATTTACAAGCTACAAAAGCCCATCCAAATTCTGAATTAAATCTCAAAATATAAAAACAGATGAGCTAATAATTAACAAACGGTGAGCGAACAATAGACGAAAGAACTACTAGCCAACGAGAATGTGAGAAGCATTGTCGTTGGCTTTCTTTTTGATTCATAGATTAGTCTTCATTGGTCTTTCACTTGCTCTTCAACTGATCTTTCCTCTATTTTACAAATTTCATCAAAAACATTTGCTTATTTTCGTTTTTCACCGTACATTTGCCCTCGATTCTTTCCTAGGCGTAACGAACACTATTGCTTAGGCTGATTTTATTAAAACTTGAAGAAATGAATTTACTTAAACTGAGCACCTTACTCTCTTTCTTTCTCTGTTTATGGATAACGATCCCTCTGGCAGCACAAGAAAAAAACACCTTGGACAAAGTAGTGAAAAACAGCAGAACAGCTACAGGCACCACTACTCGAACCACCACTGTGGCGCAAACGCCTATGAATACTAATACTCGGGGAGCTACCTCTATATCGGGTTCTACTAGGCCTCTATGGGTACTAAATG
>CAUQNY010000091.1:0-6440 GCA_963519425.1 uncultured Capnocytophaga sp. | reverse complement strand
AAGAACGTATCCATATCTTGGAAGGTTTTATGAAAGTGATGGCTACCGAAGATACGATGGGTAAAGCCATTGAAATTATTCGTTTCCACGACAAACCTAAAGAAGATTTGATAGCTGAGTTTGACCTTACCGAGGTACAAGCAGAGGCTATCTTAGCCTTAGCCCTACGCCGCATCAATAAGGCGTTAATTTTGCAAACCAAAGAAGAATACGAACAAAAATTAGCCGAAATACGCGATCTTGAAGATATCTTAGCACGCAAAGAACGCCGTGTAGAAATTATCAAGGAAGAACTGCTCGAAGTAAAAGAAAAGTATGGAGATGAGCGCCGTTCAACCATAGAATATGCAGGAGGGGAGTTCAGTGTAGAAGATATGATTCCTGACGATAAAATGGTGATTACTATCTCACACGCAGGCTACATAAAACGTACACCGCTGAGCGAGTACAAAACACAGAGTAGGGGAGGAGTAGGCCAAAAAGCCTCTACTACTCGCGACCAAGATTTCTTAGAACACTTGTTTGTAAGCTCAAATCATCAGTACTTATTATTCTTTACTCAAAAAGGTAAATGTTTCTGGATGCGTGTGTACGAGATACCAGAGGGTAGCAAAACAGCCAAAGGGAGGGCTGTACAGAACCTTATTAATATTGAGCAAGATGACAAAATTAAGGCTTTTGTGAGCGTACAGAACCTCAAAGACGAGGAATATATTAATAGTAACTACCTTGTGATGGCTACCAAGCAAGGTATTGTAAAGAAAACCTTACTGAAAGAATATTCACGTCCTCGCCAGAGTGGTATTAATGCAATTACCATTAAGGAAGGAGATGAGCTGATAGAAGCTAAACTTACTTCAGGTAGCAGTCAGCTGATGTTAGCTGTAAAATCAGGAAGGGCTATACGTTTTGAGGAAGACAAAGTGCGTTCCGTAGGACGTAACTCTCAAGGGGTTCGTGGTATTGACCTTGATACT
Source organism: uncultured Capnocytophaga sp. (assembly GCA_963519425.1). Taxonomy (GTDB): domain Bacteria; phylum Bacteroidota; class Bacteroidia; order Flavobacteriales; family Flavobacteriaceae; genus Capnocytophaga. The sequence continues at coordinate 5,463 of CAUQNY010000091.1, read as the reverse complement.
GAAACCGATGAAGTAGTAGGAATGATAGCTATTGAAAAACCTTCTGAAGAGACAGTCTTGGTAGTGTCAGAGAATGGCTACGGAAAACGTTCGTATATTGACGACCCTGAAACTAACGAGGCTGTGTACCGTATGACCAACCGCGGTGGTAAAGGGGTGAAAACCATCTCTATCACTGAAAAGACAGGTCAGTTAGTGGCTATTAAGAGCGTGTTAGAGGGTGAAGACTTGATGATTATCAATAAATCAGGTATTGCTATACGCCTCTCAATCGATACGTTGCGCATCTCAGGGCGAGCTACTCAAGGAGTGAAACTCATTAATATAAAAGGAAAGGATTCTATTGCTGCTGTTACCAAAGTAATGAAAGAAGAGGAAGACGGAGAAGAGCAGATAGAAACAGAAGCTGTAGAAGTCCCTGTTGAGGAATAACTATTCATATTATAATATTACATTTTGTACAGAAAGTCCGCAATGCCTATTATAGGTATTGCGGACTTTTTAGTAAATAATGCTGCAGCGTTTAGCTACAAGAAGAGATTAGTAATACTTAGGTAGATTACTAAGTAGGTTAAATACACACTATTTCATAAGGTATTCTGCTTAGTGTAGTGTTGAGATGCTCTCAGGATTTTTTAGCAGATTTAGAAAGAGCGTTTATTTGAAGGAGAAATACTATCCGCACAAGCAATTGGGAAACAAGTAAGACGGAAGAGATTGCAACTCAGAGTTAGAGTGAGTGGGCATAGCTGGGTATGTGTGGAGGTGTGGATAGAATTGCTAAATTGCTAATTAATTTGTATCTTTGCCCACTTAAAATGAATACGATGTTAGAAGAACTAAAAGCCCGTAGTGGCAACTGTTGCGAGCTCTGTGGAGCTTCTGAAAAACTTTCAGCTTACCAAGTGCCTCCAGCTCAGTCGGCTACCGCTGACAATAGCTTGTTGGTGTGCGATACTTGTTTAAGCCAAATTCAGCATCCCGAAACAATGGAAGCAAATCATTGGCGTTGTTTAAATGATAGTATGTGGAGTGAATATCGTCCTGTGAAGGTGATGGTATGGCGACTTCTCAATCGACTCAAAAACGAAGGTTGGAGTCTTGACCTGTTGAATATGATGTATTTGGACGATGAAGAGTTGGCTTTTGCCAAGGCTACTGATGACCATTTGGACGAATCAGAACGTATTGTACACAAGGATAGCAATGGGGCTGTCTTGACCGCTGGCGACAGTGTTGTACTTATCAAAGATCTAAAAGTGAAAGGCACTAGTATGACAGCTAAGCAAGGTACCGTAGTGCGCAAGATAACTTTAGACCCAGAAAACGCACAGTACATCGAGGGGAAAGTGGAAGGGCAACAAATTGTAATTCTCACCCAATATGTGAAACGTGTGAATGCTTAAAACATTCATTCTTGAAAATTGATACAGTACCAAATTAATTTATATGAAACCATTTGTAACACTTTTAGGGGTGTTGGCCTTTTCAGTAGGCTATGCCCAGAAACCTATTACATTTTCTCAGCCACAAATGCCTTTGCTGACTGAAAAAGAAAATGTGCTTACTTCTTTTGTGCTGCCAGTATCTAAAGGTAGCGAATTAAAAAACATAGATCTTTCTTTCAAATCAAAAGAAAGAACCTTAGATTTGTCGCAGGTGTCTATCTATGTAAGTACCCGTAATAAGCGCGAAAATGCAACACTATTTGCCAAAACGCAACAAGTTGGTAGAAAGGTTAAAGCCGAAGGACAATACAAGCTCTTAGCAAAAGACAGCTTGTATGTATGGATTACAGCGCATACCACTGCTAAACCACATTTGCTGAACAAGTTACTATTGTCAGGAATTAAGGCAAATACCTCCGAAAAAACTTACACCTTGCGCAATGCTCAAAAGGAAGGACAACGATTTGGGGTGAGTCTCCGTCAGCGGAAGCAAGATGGTGTAGAATGCTACCGTATACCAGGGCTTGCTACTACCAACAATGGAACACTGATTGCTATCTACGACAATCGTTATAATGGCTGCAAAGACTTGCAAGAGGATATCAATGTAGGGATGAGCCGTAGTACTGATGGCGGACAAACTTGGGAGCCTATGAAAGAGGTAATAGATATGGGAGAGTGGAATGGTCTTCCCAATCGATTGAATGGAGTAGGTGATGCTGCTGTACTAGTAGATGCTCAAACTAATACTATTTGGGTGATGGGCTTATGGCAACACGGGTTAGATCCTAAAGTGATGAACTGGTGGGGTTCTAAACCTGGAATGACACCTCAAGAAACAGGACAAATAGTAGTAGTAAAAAGTGAAGATGACGGCCAAACTTGGAGTCAGCCTATCAATATTACAGAACAGATGAAAGATCCTCAGTGGTACTTGTTTTTTGATGGCCCAGGGCGAGGTATAACTATGTCTGATGGTACTTTGGTATTTGCAGGTCAGTTTAAGGATAAAGATCAAGTGCCCCATTCAACTATTATCTATAGCAAAGACCACGGCAAAACATGGTATGTAGGTACAGGGGCCAAATCGCATACCACCGAGGCTCAAGTTGTAGAGCTGGCCAATGGTAGCCTGATGTTGAATATGCGAGATGATCGGAACCGTACCAACTATGAATTATCTGATAATTATCACGGGCGTTCAGTGGCTGTAACTACCGATATGGGCAAAACTTGGACAGAGCACCCTACTTCTCGCACAGCACTTACCGAACCTAATTGTATGGCCAGCTTGATTTCTTATAAGGACAAAAAAGGGAAACAATACCTTTTCTTCTCTAATCCGAATGATGCTAAGAGTCGTATTAAACTTACTATAAAAGCAAGTGCTGATCAAGGGAATACTTGGAATGCTCTTCCTGAAGTTTTGCTTTATGAAGCACCGGGAATGGGGTATTCTTGCTTAACTGTAGTAGATGAAAAAACTATTGGTATCTTATACGAAGGTGATGGCGACTTGTATTTTCAGAAAGTACTTATTAAAGATTTTGTAAAATAGAAGAAATGTTATTTTAACATAATATGGAGAGAGTGCCCTAGGGCACTCTCTTTCTTTTTTAATACTGATTTAATATTATTTTAACAAAGAGACGGGAAATTCTTTTAATTGGTTACTTTCTTTTGTTAAAGAAATACTAAATTTGAAAATCAGTAAGTTACCAACTAAAGGATGGAAAATGTTAGGTTTAGATGCATTTTTTTCTTAAAATTACTTGCATATTTCAGAAAAAGTACGTAATTTCGCATTACAAAATAAAAACGAAAAGAAAAGAGCTTTCGTTTTTTAAAGTTGAAGGAAATAAATAGTTTATGAAAAAAAGATTACTTAGGATGCTACTATTAGCATCTGGGCTATGTGCGTATGCCCAACAGAACCCGAATCCGAACGCACCAGAGAATTTTAATCCTAGATCAAATGTGAGTCCTACTAAATGTGCTTCTTCTCATCTTATTGAAGTTCTTCCAAAAAGTTGGTGCGATGGTGCCTCTTTCAATCTTCATTTGCAAGATAGGCAGAAAAATACAACTGCTATCCAGTGGCAATTATTAGATAATCAAAATAACGTAGCAGATCAAGGTCAGGTTAAACCTGATCATGACCCTTCGGAACGAATTAAAACTACTAAGCCTTTGCAGAAAGGGGTTTATAAACTTGTTGCTATTGAGTTGCCAAGTGGTTGCAAAGCAGAGGCTGAGGAAAGCATAGAGGTGAATACTTGGCAAATGAAAATCTTAGAAAAGCAAGATATTTCCTGTCGCAGCAAAATGGGGAGAATATTGCTTAAAATAGAAGGTGGCAAAGATTCCTATTGGTACCGTATAGAAAAAGTAGGAGAACCTACATACTGCAATGACCCTTACCTTACTAAAAATAATAGTGATTGCTGGAAAAACTTAGCAAGTAATCCTCAGCTAATTAAGTTAGACGAAGGGAAGTGGGTTGTGCACGTACAAAAAGAAGATGATTGTGAGAAAACAGAGACTGTAACAATCCAAAACCATACTGCTCCTCACTTTGAGAAAATAGAACAGTTGCTCTGTGAAGCAACTGCCGATGAAGTGCCTGTAAAAGTTACCCTTTCTTCCTCATACAAAGGTAATTATTATTACTCTATAGATGGTGCTGCTGAGAAGAAAGTAGAACTTTCTCCAGAAAGCCCTTCTTTCATTGTAAAAGTAGCTCCTAACAAATCTTACAAAATAAGAGTGAGAGATGATCTCCGTTGCGAGGCAAACGATGTGATTTCGGTAGAAGGATTTTTTACTGCTGAAGTAGATGAGAAAATCACAAGAAACTGCGTTACGAATGCAGATCTTTCTTTTAAAGTAAGGATAGTTGCTCAGAAAGGAGAAAGCAATACAGAGCGTTCTTTCCATTATACCTTACTTGCTCCCGACAAGACTACTACCCAAGGTGAACTAAAAGAAGGTGAGCATCTAGTCTACTTTTCTGGTCAGGTAGGACACTATCAGATAAGAATTAGCGATAAAGACACTGAGGCCTGTCCTATTGTGAAAAACTTCATTGTAGAAGAAGCTAAACTACCTAACATAGAAAAGCTTCAGATACAAGATGAACAGTGTCAGGAAAGAGGAAAGATAAGTATTTCTATGCCTAAGAATTATGAAGGCTATACCTTTGAGATGGTAGGGGCAATAGACCTCGCTACTAGAGATAAAATCATTTATTCATCACATCCTACTACAAAAGACCTACTCTCAGCTTCTTTTGAGAATTTAAGAGGTAGCGTAGCAGGTATACAATACGAAGTAGAAATTAAAGATAGTTACACAGGTTGTGCAACAAACCTTATTGCTGTAGTGAAAGCTCCTAAGCCTATAATACTACCCGCGCAAGCTATGCAAATGCTACCTTACACTTGCAATAGTACGAAAGAAGCCCCACTCGCACAACTAAGTGTTGATGAAAAACAAATTCAGAATGGTGTTGCCCCTTATACTTTTGACTGGTTCAATGGCTATAATCACCAGCTTGTAGGGAAAGGTACTAGCTATCTGCTCCCTAATCTAAATGGAGGTAAATTTTACTTGAAAGTTACTGATGCTAATGGTTGTGAGGCTCATTCAGCAATGCAAACACTAACTCCTACTAATGTACTCACAAAGGTAGAGGTAGAAGTGTTGAACCCTATTAACTGTCAGCGTAACGAGGAAATTATTATTAATGCTCAAGTGCAGAACTCTTCTGATGATGAGGTGCCTGCTAAAGTAACCTTGCACTACATTGTGAAGGGTAATAATGATTATAAGTTTGAGTCCAAATCTACTTCAGAACAGTCTTTCCGATTGGAAAAAGGTAATTCACTTCCTGTAGGCGTTTATACAATTGAGGTAGTGAATGAAGCTACAGGTTGTTCAGTTAAAACGACTCATACGGTGAAAGAGCCTAATACATTTGCTCTTCAAGTTTCAGACATAGAACGAGCCTCTTGTT
>CAUQNY010000090.1:0-6483 GCA_963519425.1 uncultured Capnocytophaga sp. | reverse complement strand
TGTAGAACGTTCTCCCGTTTCCCAAAGTCAATTAGTATGTAGCTAAATAGACACTTCAATTATTTTATGTAGAACAATACGCACAGCGAGTGGCTATTCGCTTTTTTCTCGCCTTATTGGGTTGGCACTATTTTTGCAGACAAAAAGGTATTAAATTAAATTTTATGGCAGATATTACTTTTCATCATCAAGGGGCTCATACCGAAGGTTTTTTGCCTGAGGTAGGCACGTTGGCTCCTGACTTTTTGGCTGTTAAAAATGATTTGGCAACAGTAAAACTCTCTGACTTTCAAGGGAAGAAAGTGCTTCTCAACATTTTTCCCAGCATTGACACTGGGGTGTGCGCTGCTTCGGTACGCAAATTTCACGCAGAGGCTTCGAAAGTGCCCAATGTAGCTATTCTTTGTATTTCTAAAGACTTGCCTTTTGCCCTCGGCAGATTCTGTGCTGCCGAAGGAATTGACAACTTAACGATGCTATCGGATTTTCGCGGGGATTTTGCGGCTAAGTATCCTATTAGCTTTGTAGACACTCCGCTACAGGGACTTTTGTCGCGCTGTGTGGTTGTTGTGAACGAAAAAGGGGAGGTAGTTTATACGGAACAAGTAGCTGAAACGACCGATGAGCCGAACTACGAAAAGGCTCTTGAAGCTCTTCGGTAAAAGAACATCCCCCTAATGAGGCTGCGCGAATTTTCACGCAGCCTCATTTGCTAATTAAGCAATTATTTGTATCTTTGCCGCATAAAATATCAAATTGTAAAAGATATTATGGCACCTATTCTCCATTCATTATTAGACAATGATTTCTACAAATTCACTATGCAGTGTGGCGTAGTGCAGTTGTTTCCTAAAACCAAAGGCAGGTATACCTTTATCAACCGTGGTAAACACGAGTTTCCGGAAGGTTTTGCCGAGGCGTTGCAAGAGGAAGTAAACCATATGGCACAACTGAAACTCAGTAAGGCTGAAAAGCAGTTTTTGAAAGATAACTGTCCGTACTTGAGTCCGCTGTATTTAGACTTTTTGGAAGGCTACTGCTATGATCCTTCTGAGGTGCATATCAGCCAACAAGGGTCTGACCTTCAAGTAACGGTAGAGGGCTATTGGTACCGCACTATACTGTGGGAAGTGCCTTTGCTATCGATTATCAGTGAATTGTTTTACCGCCTAACTAAAGCTACTGCTTGGACAGATGAGCAGGTGATTGCTAATACGAGAGAAAAAGAATTGCTATACAAAGACTTGGGAGTTGTTTTTGCTGAGTTTGGCACTCGCAGACGCCATTCTTATCACGTGCAGGACATTGTGATGAGCACTCTGATGGACGGCTACGGCAGTACTTTCATAGGTTCGAGCAATGTGCATTTTGCGATGAAATACCAAGTGAAACCGATAGGTACACACGCTCACGAGTGGTTTATGTTCCACGCTGCTGAATACAGCTACAAGATGGCTAATGCGCTTTCTTTGGAACACTGGGTAGATGTTTATCGCGGCGACCTTGGGGTTGCTCTGTCGGATACTTATACCACTGATGTTTTCTTCAAACAATTTGACAAAAAGTTCAGCAAGCTGTTTGACGGGGTGAGACACGACAGCGGCGACCCAATAGTGTTTGCTGAAAAAACGATTGCTCACTACAAAAAGATGGGCATCAACCCTCTATCTAAATATATTATCTTCTCTGACGGACTGAACCCTAAGAAAGTACAGGCCATTACGGAGGCTTGCAAAGGCAAGATTGGCATTTCTTTTGGGATAGGTACTGACCTTACTAACGATGTAGGTTTGCGCCCAATGAATATTGTGATGAAACTTACTGAGGTGCTAACAAGCGACAATGAGTGGGTGCCTACTGTAAAACTATCGGACGAGCCGAATAAACACACTGGCGCCCCCCGAATGATTGAATTGGCAAAAGGCATTTTGGGAATTGGGGAATAAGACGATGTGCTGATTTGGCGATTTGGCGATGTGTCAATTTGGCGATATGCTGATGAGACGATTTGGCGATGAGACGATGAGATGATGAGGCGATGTGGCAATTTGGCGATGAGATGATGAGACGATGAGGTTTTTGAGATTTTAATTTTATGAAATACGCATTGATGATTGTAGGTGTTGCGGTAGCTTTGTCGCGATACCTTTTTCCTAAATATGACCAAGCTTTGCTGATTGGGGGGATGAGCCTTCTGATGATAGGCATCTATAGAATTTCGAGAAATTTGCCTTCGAAGGAAGATGAGTAAGTAAAACTTTAAACTGTGAACATAGGAGACTGCATAGAAACACTAAATGATACCCTCAGAGGACACGTGGTGCGCATTACCCCCAAAGAGGTAACGATGCTTACCGAGGAGGGGTTTGAACTGACTCTTTTGCGAGAGGAAGTGGTGCCTGTACACGAGGAGGCTCCTCTGAGAACTTCGTTTGTAAATATCGATGAGGAGAGCTTGCAAAAAGATACCCTTGTAGATCGGCACAAAAGACGCAAGGGTTTTAGACCCCCCAGCACTCGCCGAGAAAAGGTAATCCCCCCAATGGAAGTAGATTTGCACATAGAAAAGCTGGTTGACTCTTGGCGGAATATGACTAACTACGATATGCTGACTCTCCAATTGGACACAGCACGCCATCAGTTAGAGTTTGCCATTACAAAAGGTATTAAACGCATTGTTTTTATCCACGGGGTAGGCGAAGGGGTGTTGCGCAGCGAACTGGAAACGCTATTTGGCCGATACCCCAATGTGTTTTTCTACGATGCTGAGTATGCTAAATACGGGACTGGCGCTACAGAGGTATACATCTATCAAAAAGCAAAATAATGATTCGAGCGACAAATATACACAAAACATACAAGGACTTGGAAGTGCTCAAAGGCGTATCAGTACAGGTAGAGAAAGGTGAAATTGTCTCGATAGTAGGAGCTTCGGGCGCAGGAAAGACTACCCTATTGCACATCTTGGGCACCTTGGACACGCCAGACAGCGACAAGGCCTCGTCGCTTGTAATTAATGGCACGAATATTTTGACCCTATCGTCAAAAGCTTTGGCGAAGTTCAGAAATGAACATATAGGGTTCATCTTTCAGTTTCACCAACTATTGCCGGAATTTACGGCTTTGGAAAACATTTGTATTCCAGCCCTCATTAAAGGAGAGCGGAAAAAAGAAGCTGAAAAGCGAGCTATGGAGCTATTGGAGTTTTTGCATCTTTCGGGTCGTGCGCACCATAAGCCTAACGCTCTCTCGGGAGGTGAACAACAACGCGTATCGGTAGCTCGTGCCCTAATGAACCGCCCTTCGGTAGTGTTTGCTGATGAGCCGAGTGGAAATCTTGACTCTGAAAGTGCAGAAAAACTACATAAGCTTTTTTTTCAACTGCGCGATGAGTTTCAACAGACTTTTGTGATAGTTACTCATAATGAAGAACTTGCCACTATGGCAGACAGGAAATTGGTGATGATAGATGGAAGAATAGTAACTAACGATGTTCTTATTCCTAATTCTTTCCCAAATTAGGTTGTACCTTTGCACCGTTAAACTTAAAAACAATATTAAACGATGAAAAAATTAGCTTTATTATTAGTAGCCTTTTTATTGGCAGTAGTAACGGTACAAAGTGTTGCGGCTAGAGATATTCCTATTACTTTTGCGCAACTACCCGCTAAAGCGCAAGCTTTTATAAAGAAACATTTCTCTGAAGCAAACGTAGCTTCTGTGTGGAAAGATACCGACATCTTAGACCAAGACTACAAAGTGTACCTAAACGATGGTACGCAAATAGAATTCTATTTTAATGGGGACTGGGAAGAAGTAAAAACACACGCTAACAATATGCCTGCAGCTATCATTCCGAGCGGAATAGCGCAATTTGTTAATGCGAACTATCCCCACACTCCTATTTACAAAATTCAGAAAAAGCTCTATGGTTACGAGGTAGAACTGAGCAATGGGTTAGACTTGGAATTTAACAAAAGAGGTCAGTTTTTAGGAATGGACGACTAAGATAGCTTTTCTTAAAAGAATATTAAAAAGTGCAATTTACTTTGCACTTTTTTTGTTTTTACGTACTTTTGTCGCCATAGAATTGTAACAGTCAAACAAATGAATAGATTACAAACATTAGCAACCGTAGCCTTCTCGTGGGCAGCTTTCGGAGTGGCTACGGCACAAGAAGAAGGCTTGGTGCCTATTGAGACACTTCCGGGAAAGGCTCAAAGCTTTATAGGCCAGTATTTTTCAGAAAGCAGCATTGTTTCGGTATGGCAAGACATTGATGGAGGAAGGGTGAGCGACTACACCGTTCTTTTGGCAGATGGTACCGAAGTGGAATTTCGCGCTAACGGCGAATGGGAGGAGGTAAAATCGCGCAATGGGGCAGTTTCTGCAAAAATTGTACCTACCAAAATAAGCAAATACGTGCGCAAGCACTACCCTACTGCCTTGGTGAAAGAAATCCAAAAGAAGCGCAGCAAGTACGAGGTGAAACTCTCGAACGGACTTGAACTGATTTTTAACACACGTGGTAAATTTGTAAAAGTAGATGACTAAAATGAAAAAGATAGTATTCTTAGCAGGGGCATTGTTTACCCTGAGCGGGGTAGCAGCCCAAGAGCAAAAAGCGACCTTAAACGACCTTCCTGCCGATGCCATTAACTTTGTGCGCCAGCATTTTTTGGTAGCTAATATCGCTTCTGTTTGGAAAGATATAGATTACAACGACGAGGAGTACAGCGTTATCTTCAAAGACGGGGTAGAAGTAGAGTTTAACGGCGAAGGCGACTGGAAAGAACTAAAAGCCCGCTATGGAAAGCTTCCCGACCAAGTAATCCCTGCCAAGATATTGGCACACGTACAAGCTACTTATCCTTCTAAAAACATCAAAGAACTCTCTCGTAGCCTCAGCAAGAAAAAATACGAGGTAGAACTGAACGATGAGCTAGAAATTAAATTTGACGAGCAGTTTAACGTCATAGGACTAAAATAAGAATTTTAGGCTTATAAACTTTGTCAAAGTCCTCACCTTTAGTGGTTGTGGGCTTGACAAAGTTTTTTAGCTTTACTATATTACGTAGAAAGAATGTACGATCTTTTGGTTGTAGGAGGCGGAGCGGCTGGTTTTTTTGCGGCCATCAATACTGCTGAAAAGCATCCTGATTTTAAGATAGCCATTTTGGAAAAAAGCAAAGAGGTGCTGCACAAAGTGCGCATTTCGGGGGGAGGACGTTGCAACCTTACCAATGCGACCTTTACCCCTGCTGAATTGGTGCGCAACTATCCGCGAGGCAAGCGCGAGCTACTCAGTCCTTTTTCCAGATTTATGTGCGGTGATGTTATAGAGTGGTTTGAAGCGCGTGGGGTAGCCCTTAAAACGGAAGCTGATGGGCGCGTTTTTCCTGCCTCGAACACTTCAGAAAGCATTGTGAATTGTTTTCTCAGTGCCGTTCAAAAACACTCTATTCAGCTTTTTGTAAAACAAAATGTAGAGAAGATAGCCCAAGAGGCTGAAGGCTGGGCAGTGAGTACTCCGGAAAAGACTTATACTACACGCTACCTGCTAATGGCTACCGGCAGCAACCCTAAAATGTGGCAGTTGCTTTCTGCTTTGGGACACAGTATTGTACCTCCTGTCCCTTCGCTATTTACTTTCCAAACCGATTGCCAATGGGCAAAAGAACTTTCGGGAGTAGCAGTGAAGGCCACTGTGCGACTGCTCAGCACAGAAGGCACCCCGCTAAAAATAAGCGAGACAGGTGCGCTGCTGTTCACCCATACAGGGTTCAGCGGGCCGGCAGTCCTGCGCGCCTCTGCTTGGGGGGCACGCCTTTTGGCTGAACAAGGCTACCAATGCCTGATGGAAGTGAATTTTACGCCTAATGGCGGGGAGATGCTCTCGTATGAGGAAAGTTTGCCAATACTTCAAGAGTTCAAACAGCACAACGGGCGCAAAGCAGTGCAAGGCAGTGCGCTATGGGAACTTCCTAAACGTTTGTGGGGAGCCCTAACCACCGAAGCGGGTATCTCTGGGCAGCAGCTCTGGGCAGACCTAAGTAAAACCCAACTGCAAGCGATAGCCAAGGCACTGACACACTACCCTTTTCGCATCGGTGGCAAAGCTACTTTCAAAGATGAGTTTGTAACAGCAGGAGGTGTAAAGCTACAAGAAGTTAACTTTAAGACTTTTGAGAGCAAACTTTTTCCTCATCTTTATTTTGCGGGAGAAATATTAGACATTGATGCCATTACAGGAGGCTTCAACTTCCAAAATGCTTGGACAGGAGCCTATATTGTGTCAGAAAGTATTGGAAATTAAGTTTTCCTTGCCAAACAAGAAAAGATTAACGAAAGTTTAACACCATTTTAACACTTGGGGGGGGGGGGGGGAATTTTATATACTTTTGCCACATCAATGAAAATATTATGAACAATGAAAACCAAAATTCCACAACAAAGACCCACTTATATACACGCACACCCTGA
>CAUQNY010000089.1:0-6537 GCA_963519425.1 uncultured Capnocytophaga sp. | reverse complement strand
GCAGGATTGAATAACAATAATTCAACATACAACATATCATAAAACTGAGAGGCTGCTTCTCACCTTTAGGGCAGCCTCTTTTCTTAACATATCACACTATGAGACGACTCCCCGTATACCTTCTCTTAGACACTTCTGGTTCTATGACAGGAGAGCCCATCGAAGCCGTAAAAAATGGCGTACAGATGATGATTCATTCTCTCCGCCAAAATCCTCAGGCTATCGAAACTGCTTTTGTGAGCATCATCACTTTTGATTCTGAAGCCAAACAAGTAGTCCCTCTTACCGACTTAGCCTCTTTCCAAATGGTAGAGCTCAAAGCAAATGGCCTTACCTCCTTAGGAAAAGCCCTTGAATTGCTTGCTGACCGTCTTACTAACGAGGTAACTAAAACTACTCTCGAACAGAAAGGCGACTGGAAACCTATCACTTTCATAATGACCGATGGAGTACCTACTGACGATTGGGAAGCAGGATTGGCTAAACTTAAGGCTACTCACAAAGGTTTGGTAGTAGGTTGTGCTGCAGGAAGTGGGGCTGATGACAAGGTACTCTTGCAAGTTGCCGACCAAGTGGTACGCCTTAACAATACCGATGCCGAGAGCATTGCCAAATTCTTCCAATGGGTATCAGCCTCAATAGCTACTACCTCTACCAAGGTAGAAGAAACAGGCATCGACCTTACCAAAAAAGACCAACTGCCACCTCCCCCTAGTGAATTAGTAATTGTATCTTAAACAATGAACAGACGACTTTTAGCTTACTTTCTCTTAGATACCTCGGGCTCTATGAGCGGTGAACCTATTCAAGCCCTGAACAATGGCTTCTATGGGCTCATCAATATGCTCCGAACAGACCCGCAGGCGATGGACTCCCTTCATATTAGTGTAATTACTTTTGATAGAGAGGTGCGCAATATCATTCCGCTGATTGATTTGCCCTCTTTTCAACCTATCGAAATCAAATGTCCCGAGAGTGGGCCTACCCATACGGGCGAAGCTTTAGAGATGGTCTGCCAGCTTGTCAAAGCCGAGCTTATCAAGAGTACGCCTACCCAAAAAGGCGATTGGAAACCCTTGCTGTTCATCTTTACAGATGGCAAGCCTTCTGATATTCAGAAGTACCGTAGTTTCATTCCTCAAGTGCGCGCTTTAGATTTTGGCGCTATTGTAGGCTGTGCTGCAGGGCCTAAGGCCGAAGTCTCTTTCCTACAAGAGCTTACCCCCGATGTGGTAAAGCTCGATACTACCGATGCCAATATGCTTACTACCTTCTTTAAGTGGGTCAGCTCCTCTATCGAGATGGGAGGCAAATCGCAAGGCACAGGCGAATCCATCACGTTGCCTCCGCCTCCGCGCGAACTTAACTTAGTAGTGTAGTTCTTATCTTATAAACTGAATATTATGCGCCGATTACCTATTTACTTTCTTCTTGATGTCTCCGAATCAATGGTAGGAGACCCTATTGAGCACGTCCAAGATGGAATGGCTACTATTATCAAAGAGCTCAAAACTGACCCCTTTGCTTTGGAAACAGTTTGGATTTCTATCATTGCCTTTGCAGGAAAAAGCAAAATCATCACTCCTTTGCAAGATGTCATTACTTTCTATCCTCCTAAAATCCCTATTGGCGGTGGTACCTCGCTCTCCTCTGGGCTGAACGAACTGATGAATGCTATAGATAGAGAGGTGGTCAAAACAACCCTCGAACGCAAAGGCGACTGGAAACCGCTTGTATTCCTATTCACCGATGGCGTCCCTACCGACGATACAACACAAGCCATTGAGCGTTGGAGAACTCATTACAGCCGAAAAGCTAACCTCATTGCTATCTCTTTGGGCGACAATACCAATCTTAGCCTCTTAGGGCAGCTATCCAACAATGTCTTGCAACTTAGCAATACCAGCCCTGCTGCTTACAAAGAATTCTTCAAATGGATTTCAGCTTCCATTAAAACTTCCAGCGAGCAGGTGAACAATACCAATACCGATGGCATCAACCTCGCAAAAACCGATACAACACCACTCGAAGTTATAGACCTGAGCAAACGCCACGACATCCCCGACGAGAACTTTGTCGTTATTCGTGGAAAATGCTCCAACACCCAACGCCAATACCTCATTAAATTTCAAAAAAGCAGTCGAGATTCAGGTATCTACGGAATGCAAACCCGTTTTTACATGCTTCAAGGAGCTTATAAGATTGATGAGCAAAGTTATGCCGAACTTTCTAACAGTACTCCCTACCAACTTAAAGTCTCTTCCGATGAGCTGATGGGCAACCCTTCCTGTCCTTGTTGTGGCAATGCCTATGCCTTGGCTACCTGCTCTTGTGGAGGAGTGCACTGCATCTCTGGCGAAGGAGAAAACGAGTGCCCTTGGTGTGGTACGGTAGCTAACTACGGAATGTCGTCAGAAGATTTTGACATCAATAGAACCTTAGGATAATGGAACAACTCATACGCTCTGTGCTCTCCCAAGAAGCCGCAAACGATGTACCGAAAGTTTTTAACAAAGTCTTGGCGCAACTCATTAATTCCGAGAAAATAAGAACCTTGTCTAATCAGCTAAACGAAATGGTGAAAGAAGCCTATACGATGAACTACGAAATAGAAACTTTCCAAGAAGCGCACTTGCCTATCAGCAATGCCAATGCTAAAAAGGACTATTCCTTTACTTTTAACTTGCAGGATTTCCCACGTATCCGCCTCACCCGTATCTCCGATTTAGAGCTTTTCGGCCTCTCTTTCAATCCCGAAACCAATACCATTAGTGGAAAGCCTCTCGTGGCTGCCACTACTAAGCTGGAACTCTTCTTCTATTGCGAGAGCGACCCTGCCAAAACCGAACGCAAAAAGCTGATTCCTTTTATCATAAATGCCGACCCAAAAGACCTTTGGCAGAACATTCCTTTCCCAAAAGATAGCCTTTACTACAAGCCTGACGAGGCCGCTCTTGCCGACACTTTTTTAGACAAAAAGATAGTAGTCGCTTCCAAACGCGGCCGTTCGCATGCTCATCAAGGCACTTCCCGTGACGACGACTTCCAACTCTCCCATCTCCCCGACGCTTGGGACATTATAGCTTTGGCCGATGGTGCAGGTTCTGCGCAATACGCTCGAAAAGGTGCGGAAGAAGCTACCCATTTTATTGCCAGCATTTTGAACGACGAGCCTTTCTTGCTCAATCTTTCTGAAGAGGTTATTAACTTCTATACTCAAGCAGATAGCTTCCCCCATAAAAAAATAATCATCAAGGAATTGTACGCCAAGATGCTCGCACTCAAAGATCATCTTAGTGCAGTTGCCGAGAAAGAACAAATAACCCTCAAGGATCTTCATACAACCCTAATTTTTGCTTTGGCCAAGCGTTTCTCCTTTGGCTATGTCTTGCTAACCTTTGGGGTTGGCGATTGTCCTATTTGTGTACTTGCTGAAGACGAAACAGAAGTACACCAGCTCAACCTTTTAGACATAGGCGAGTACAGTGGAGGCACTCGTTTCATCACAATGCCTGAAATCTTTTCCAACACCGCCGAGATTCCTTTTGCACAGCGCTTCGCAATTCATAGGTTCGACAGTTTCTCTAAGCTATTCTTAATGACTGATGGCATCTACGATCCTAAGTTTGGCGTAGAAAACAACCTTCTTAAAATAGAAGCTTGGCACACATTCCTAAAAGACCTTGCAGGCGAGAACGACGATGCCTGTCGTGTCGATTTTCAAGACGATACCCAAATAGCCCAGCAGTTGCTTTCTTGGCTTGACTTCTGGAGCAAAGGTAATTCCGATGACAGAACCCTAGCAATCATTTACTAAGCACTCTTTCTCGGCTTAACTTCTGCACATTTTTCCTATGAATACCATCACAGTAAAATCAATTATCGACGTCTCTAAATCCTATCAATACGTAGATGACGGAAACCCTAAACGCGGTGGCGTGAAAGATGTCTATTTCTCTCCCGACCGTCGTTATGTGGTTGCCTTTTTTCGCGACCCTTTAGATTTCAATCAGAAAGAACGAATCAAACGTATCGTCTCCCTCTATTTAGAGAATATCAAAAAAGGAAACGCTCCCGACTATTTCTTAAACGACATCTTCCGGTGGCCTTACGATGCAGTCGAAAAAGACGGCAAAATAGGTGTAATTGTTCCTATCTACGACCGCAAGTTTTTCTTCTCAAGAGGCCGTGCTGCCGACGACGGACTTAAAGGTGAAGAGAAAAAAGGAAAATGGTTCACTACCCCCTCTTTTCGCGACGACAATTTCCCGTTGAGGTTAGACAAAAGCGAGCTGGGCGATTGGCTTTCCTACTTCCAAATAGCTATCAATATATGCCGAGGGGTCAAAAAAATGCACCAAATGGGATTAGCCCACTCCGACCTTTCTTACAACAATATCCTCATCGACCCTGTTACCAAATCGGCCAATATTATTGACTTAGACGGCTTAGTGGTGCCGGGAATGTTTCCTCCCGAGGTGATTGGTACAGCCGATTTTATTGCTCCCGAAGTGCTTAGTACCAAGCATCTCGATACAAAAGACCCCAACCGATGCCTGCCCAACCAAAAAACAGATCTTCACGCCTTAGCTGTTCTCATTTATATGTACCTGCTCCGCCGCCACCCGCTGAAGGGAAGCAAAGTGTGGGACTTAGACACCGAGAAAGACGAGCTACTTGCAATGGGCGAAAAGGCACTTTTTGTAGAGCACCCTACCGATGCCACCAACCGCGTAAAACCCGACCAACTGCGCAAGTGGGATGCTTTCTGGGGCGACCCCACCAAGCTGCCCTACACTATCTTAGGCCCTTATCTCACCGACCTTTTTAAGCGTGCCTTTGTCGATGGGCTTCACAATCCTATGTTGCGCCCCATAGCCAACGAGTGGGAGACAGCCTTGCTGAAAACCGTCGATTTGATTCAGCCTTGCTCCAATCCCAACTGTTCCGAAAAATGGTACGTATTCGATAACACCGCACGCCCCAAATGCCCCTTTTGTGGAACCCCACACCGTGGAAGCCTCCCCATTGCCGACCTCTACTATAATGCAGGTCATAATGTTTGGAAGCCCGAAAACCACCGCTTGATGATTTACCACAACCAATATCTCTTCAAGTGGCACGCGTCGCGAAAGATTATACGCAACGAAAATCTCACCCAAGACGACAAGCGTCCTGTGGGCTACTTCACTTTCTACCAGAACAAGTGGGTACTCGTAAACCAAGGACTTCCTAATTTGAAAGACCTTACAGAAGGCAAGTCCATACCCATCGGCGCAATGGTACAACTCACCCACGAGAAGAAAATCCGCCTTTCCGACGACGAAGGAGGGCGTTTGCTCTACATCACCCTTGTGAATTAGCTTTCCCATTTTGTAACCTATTTTTGTTTGACTGTAAAAATATTCAGTAAAGACTTTCTAACTCAAGTTTGAACGAAAGAACATCGAACCTTCGCTAAATCAAACTTCCTTTAATAAGCTTCCCAGAGCGTTTGATTCTCAAAATTAGAAAATTGACGAATTGGGAAATTGACAAATTGTATTTATCTTTGCACTTTAATTTTTTAAATAACTATGGCAGAAAAACACCATTACAAAGGCCTTACCGATGAGCAAGTCCTTGAAAGTCGTAAAAAATACGGCGAAAACGCTTTCTCTTCTGTGGAGGGAGAACCCCTATGGAAACAATTCTTAGAAAAGTTCTCCGACCCTATCATCATCATTCTCCTTATAGCTCTCGTCTTCTCGTTCGGGGTCTCTACCTACGAGTTTGTGGTGCATAGTGCAGGCATCCACGCCTTTTTAGAACCCGTAGGGATTCTCTTTGCAGTGCTTTTGGCTACAGGCGTAGCTTTCTATTTTGAACAAAAAGCCAACAAGCAGTTTGAAATCCTCAATCAGGTGAACGACGACATCTACTACAAAGTTATTCGTAACGAGCGTATTTCACAAGTGCTCAAAAAGGACATTGTAGTAGGCGATATTGTTATTTTGGAAACAGGCGAAGAAGTACCAGCCGATGGGCAGCTTCTTGAAGCCGTATCCTTGCACATCAACGAATCAACCCTTACAGGCGAGCCTATGGTACATAAAACTACCAACCCCGCCGATTTTGAAGCTGAAGCTACTTACCCTTCCAACTATGTCTGCCGTGGTACCTCTGTTTCCGATGGCCATTGCATTTTTGAAGTGAAAAAGGTAGGCGATGCCACCGAATATGGTAAAGTGTTTGAAGGTGTACAAATTGATAATACAGTCAAAACTCCTCTGAACGAACAGTTAGACCACCTTGCAGGAATGATTACTAAAATCAGCTATGCCATTGCAGCTTTGGTAATTGTAGGCCGACTAATCGTTTACTTCACCAATCCTGCACACAGTTTGGACAATCTTGATTGGGTGCTTTTTGGCGGATACCTCCTCAATACCGTGATGATTGCTATTACAGTAGTAGTTGTAGCCGTTCCCGAGGGCTTGCCGATGAGTGTTACCCTCAGTTTGGCATATAGTATGCGCAGTATGATGGCTACTAACA
>CAUQNY010000088.1:0-6730 GCA_963519425.1 uncultured Capnocytophaga sp. | reverse complement strand
GGCTTACAGTGAGTAGTTTCGTGAAAGAACGACTGTAAGTGTAGTGTCTGATTATATTAGGTCATTTGACTTTTTTATCATACATTTGCAGCAATTATCTGAAATATTTACAGAAATATGAAACGTATTTTAATGGCTTTTTTAACGGTGTTGTTAACTCAAGTTGTTGGTGCTCAAACTCAAAAGTATTCGACTTTTTATGTACAGCGGGCTAGCTTGTTCAGCAAGTTGGCTATCACTTCTAAGGACATTGTTTTCATCGGCAATAGTATTACCAACGGTGCTGAATGGAATGAACTCTTTCCGCAAAAGCGGGTAAAAAACAGAGGTATCAGTGGGGATACTTCGGAAGGGGTGTATGACCGATTGGATGCTGTTGTAAAAGGTAGGCCTGCTAAAATATTTATCCTCGTGGGGATTAATGATATTTCCGGAGGGATGGAGGTGGATGCTATTGTGATGAATATGAGGAGGATTGTGGAGAAAATACAGAAGGAATCGCCTAAAACGAAGATTTACCTTCAGAGTGTATTGCCTGTAAATCCGGATTTTAATATGTTTAAGGAGCACATGAAGCCTGAGGTTATTAAAGAGATTAACCAACATTACCAAAATATTGCGCAAGAGTATAAGGTGAAGTACATTGATTTGTATACGCATTTCCTTGAAGTGGGCACTGATAGAATGAATAAGAAGTATACCAATGACGGACTGCATTTGCTTGGGGAGGGGTATTTGTTGTGGAGAGAGGTTGTAAAACCTTATCTTTAATCATTGTAGTAGCCTTCTATTTTGTTGTCTTAGTTGCTCTTTTTTGTGTGTATGAGCTAACTTTTTTGAAGTACTCTTTTCTCTTTTCAGTTTTTTTACTACCTTTGCCGTCAGAATAGAGATAGGGGGAGAGTTCCCTATGAGCTGTTTTATGATTAAAAATTATTGCAATGCGCAACCAATTTAAAGAAACAATACTTGCAGGCTATACTTTCAAAGGGGAATACATTACCTTAGGAGGGGCTATTTTTCAGGGGGAACCTATTGAGAAATTGCCTGTTAACATTCCTTTGAAGATGTTTAATCGGCACGGACTCATCGCTGGAGCTACGGGGACAGGGAAAACAAAAACCTTACAAGTAATAGCGGAGCAACTTTCTAAGAAAGGAGTGCCTGTACTACTGATGGACCTTAAAGGCGACCTGAGTGGTATTGCTAAGGCTGGTGAGGAAAAGCCTTTTATTAAGGAGCGTTTGGATAAAATAGGCTTAGACTTCCAAGCGCAAGGCTTTCCTACAGAATTGCTCACTATCTCTGAACAAAAGGGAGTGCGTATGCGCGCTACTGTGTCGGAGTTCGGAGCAACTCTCTTGTCTCGTATTTTAGACCTCAGTGAGGTGCAAGAGGGGATATTGGCTGTAATTTTCAAGTATTGCGACGATCACGCTTTACCACTTTTAGACCTTAAAGACCTCAAAAAAGTATTGCAATACGCTACTGAAGAGGGAAAAGCATCCTTTGAGAAAGAGTATGGAGCTATTGCAAAAGCATCTACTAGTGCTATCTTGCGAAAGTTGGTAGAATTAGAACACCAAGGAGCAGATTTGTTCTTCGGTGAGCGTAGCTTTGAGCCAGAGGATTTGCTTTGCACTAATAGCCAAGGCGAGGGGTATGTGAATATTATCCGGCTGACAGATATTCAAGATCGCCCTAAGATGTTTTCAACCTTTATGCTAAGTCTGTTGGCTGAAATCTACACTACTTTCCCTGAAATGGGGGATAGGGAAAAGCCTAAGTTGGTAATATTCATTGATGAAGCGCATCTTATTTTCAATGAGGCTTCTAAGACCTTACTCAATCAGTTAGAGAATATTGTCAAACTGATACGTTCTAAGGGGGTAGGTCTTATTTTTTGCACCCAAAATCCTACTGATATTCCCGAAGCGGTACTCTCTCAACTGGGGATGAAAGTGCAACACGCCTTGCGTGCTTTTACAGCTAAAGACCGCAAAGCTATAAAATTGACAGCTGAAAACTATCCCACTTCAGAGTACTACGATACAACTGAAACACTTACCTCTTTGGGTACAGGTGAGGCATTGGTAACAGTACTAAACGAAAAAGGAACTCCTACACCATTAGTGACTACGATGGTACGCCCCCCTATGAGTCGTATGGATATTCTCACCGACGACGAACTCAACCACTTGGTCAGTGGCTCTACCTTAGTGCGGAAATACAACGAGGTAATAGATCGAGAGAGTGCTTATGAACTCTTAAACAAGAAAATAGAAGAGGCTAAACAAGAGGAAACAACTATACAAGAATCCAAAAATAATGGGAAATCGTCAGCCACTACACCCAAAACTTCCTCAAAAAGCCCTACGCAAAATGCGATTCTGAAAGTAGTTACTAGTGCCACTTTTATCCGTGGCGTATTAGGAATATTAAATAAAGTTATCAAGAAATAATAATGAGAAAGTATCTTATCACCGCTATTGCATTGGTGGGACTCATGGCTTGTAATCATCAGAAAAACGAGTTCCTCATTACTAACACTCAAGTAGGTGCACTTGGAAAACAAACACCTATACAAAAATTGGACTCTATTTTTGCTAAAGATTCCATTGTAAACTCTACATTGGAGGGGGAGTTGCGCTATGCAAGCACCGAACGTATTACTATTTTTACCAAAGAAGGTAAAGAATTGCTTGAAATCACTCCAAAATTAAATGATAAAGGCGAGAAAATAGTTGAAAGCGTATTTGTCCTTTCTCCAGAATATGTTACTGAAAAAGGGATTTCTTTGGAAAGTACTTTTAAGCAAGTGAAAGAAAAATACCCAGAATTAGAGATTGATCCTTCTATCAGTAGTGTGATAGTTACCCCTAAAGGGCAGAGTTTCTACTTCACTTTTGATAAATCAGCTCTTAAAGATGCCTTTAGTCTTACTGACGCCGTTACGAAAAACGATATTGATGAAAATGCTAAAATTGTACGTATTTCTGTCAATTTTTAGCTAATAGTTACTTGAAAAATGGATAAAATTAAACTTAATACCATCGAAGAAGCAGTAGATGATATCAAAAAAGGGAAAGTAGTCATCGTTGTAGATGATGAGAATCGCGAAAATGAAGGCGACTTTATTGCTGCCGCTGAAAAAGTAACGCCGGAAATGATCAATTTTATGATTACTCACGGTAGAGGTTTAGTATGTGCTCCTCTTACCGAAAAGCGTTGCGCTGAATTGGATTTGCCTATGATGGTGCAGAACAATACAGTATTGCACGAAACACAGTTCACTGTATCAGTAGACTTAAAAGGCAATGGTTGCACTACAGGTATTTCTGCTTTTGACCGTGCTAAGACTATTCAATCTTTAGTAAACCCAGATACTAAACCTTTTGATTTGGGTAGACCAGGGCATATATTCCCGCTTCGCGCTAAAGAAGGAGGTGTACTACGCCGCACAGGTCATACCGAGGCGGCTATTGACCTTACACGTATTGCAGGACTTTACCCTGCCGGTATTTTGGTAGAAATACTCAACGAAGATGGTACTATGGCACGCCTACCACAGTTGGTAGAAGTAGCTAAAAAGTTTGACCTTAAAATTATCTCTATAGAAGACCTTATTGCCTACCGTATGCGCAAAGATACTTTGGTGATCAAGAAAGAAGATTTTGTTTTACAGACTCCTTATGGAGAGTTTCGCCTGCGTGCTTATGAGCAAACAACCAATAAACAAATACATTTAGCCTTTACTAAAGGCTCCTGGAAAGCCGATGAGCCTGTGCTTACCCGTGTACACTCATCATTCATTAGCAATGATATTTTAGAGGTACTAGCAGGTGACAAGGATAATCCTTTAGAGCGTATCTTTAAGAAAATCAACGAAGAAGGGAAAGGTGCTGTAATTGTGATTAACAAGGAAGGCTATTCACAAAATCTTTTGCAACGCATCACTCAGATGAAAGAAAACCAAAATGGACAGCCAACTCTTCTTAATGATAAAGATCCTAAAGATATTGGAATGGGAGCCCAAATTCTCAATGATTTAGGCATTCGCAAATTGCGTTTACTTACCAATTCTAAAAATATTGCTAAGTATGTAGGAATGTCGGGTTATGGACTTGAAATCACAGAAGAAATACCCTATTAATGAAAAAAATATGGCTTATTGCAACCCTATTAATAAGTTCTTGGGCTTCGGCTCAAGAACTTAACGCAGTGGTAACTGTGAATACCCAACAAGTGAACTTAAGCAACCGTTCGGTATTCAAGACTTTAGAAAAATCATTGCAAGAGTTCATTAATCAAACACGATGGACAGACTTGAAGGTGCGTGAAAATGAACGCATCCGCTGCAACTTTACTTTGGTCATTAACAAGTACGAGAATACTAACTACGAGGCAACGCTGCTAGTACAATCATCAAGACCTGTTTATAATACCTCCTACCAATCACCTGTTTTTAACTTGCAGGACAAGGAGGTTACATTTAGCTATCAAGAG
Source organism: uncultured Capnocytophaga sp. (assembly GCA_963519425.1). GTDB lineage: Bacteria > Bacteroidota > Bacteroidia > Flavobacteriales > Flavobacteriaceae > Capnocytophaga. The sequence continues at coordinate 2,224 of CAUQNY010000088.1, read as the reverse complement.
TTTGAACCTCTTACATTCAACGAAAATGCTTTCGAGTCTAATCTCACATCGGTAGTGGCCTACTATGCTTACCTGCTTTTGGGATTTGATGCTGATACATTTGCTGAGGCTGGTGGCACTCCTTATTTTGCTAAAGCTAAGCAAATAGCTTCTATTGCCCAAACAAGTAGCTACTCAGGCTGGTCAGATACTGGTAAAAATAACAGGTTTCTACTCATCAACGAACTTATTTCAGAAAACTACGAGCATTACCACAAATCTTTGTATCAGTACCACCGCTTAGGGTTAGATAAAATGAGTAACAACGAGAAAGAAGCTAAAGAAACCTTACAAAAGTCTATTATTTCTTTAGGAAGCCTTCCTAATTTGCGCCTAAATTCTTATGCTATGACACTATTTTTCAATGCAAAAACAGAAGAAATAGCAGCTATCTTTTCTGCGGGGGCTCTCTTAGACACCAAGATATTAAAGGAAACCTTGCTCTTGCTTGCGCCCACTCAAGCTACTAAGTGGAACGCAATAAAATAAAAATTGTATGCTTACAACGTTATCTATCAAAAACTATGCTCTTATCGATGACCTAAAAGTAGATTTCCCCGAAGGTTTCATTATCATTACTGGTGAAACAGGTTCAGGCAAATCAATTATGCTCGACGCGCTCTCCTTAGTATTAGGGAAGCGTGCCGATAAGTCCTCTTTGCGTAATAGTGAAGAAAAATGTGTTATTGAAGCTGAATTTTCACTTGAAAATTACCAGTTCCAATCAGTATTTGACGAGTTAGAGATAGACTATGATTCCCAAACTATTATTCGCCGCGAGATTCTTCCTTCTGGAAAGTCGCGTGCTTTTGTAAATGATACGCCTGCTACCTTAGAGGTACTATCCCGCCTTGGACAATTACTGATGGATATTCACTCTCAGCATCAAACGCTTTCTCTGAACGATGCTGCTTTCCAGTTTGAGATTATCGATGCTATTGCAGGGAACAAAGCAATTCTTTACGAATACCTACAACACTACCAACTACTGAAAAAGCAACAGAAAAAACTTCAAGAACTTATAGACTTTCAAAAGAATGCCAACAAGGAATACGACTACAATCTTCATCAGCTTAAGGAATTCAAGTCAGTTACTTTAGTTCCTGGTATTCTGGAGGAATTAGAAGAGAGTTACGACGAAGGCTCTAATGCCGAAGAGATTAAAGAGACTATAGCTGAAACCCTACACTTGATGAACGATGAGACTATAGGTATTCTTAATAATCTACGCGAGTTAAAACGTTCTTTTTATAATATAACCGAATACAAACAACAATACCGCGAACTTTATGAGCGTATAGAATCTACTTTCTTAGAACTTGAAGATTTGGCAAGTGAAATTGCTGACATTGATGAGAATTTAGATACTGACCCAGAAACTTTAGAAGAAATCTCTCAGCAACTCAATAGGATTTACAATCTTCAGAAAAAGCATAAAGTGGGGACAGTAGAAGAGCTCATTACTATCCAAAAATCATTAGAGGAAGCTGTCTCTAAAACAGAAAGTGTAGATTTTGATCTCAATGAACAAAAGAAAGTAGTAGAGGCGCAACATACTACAACACTTAAAAAAGCTGCTGAACTACATAAAAGCAGAGAAAAGATCATTCCTTCACTTGATAAAAAACTAACACAGTTTATGCATGATTTGGGAATGCCTAATGGTAAGTTTGATATTAAACTTACTGCTACCAATACTTTTTTCTCCAATGGTAATGATGAGCTTTCTTTTCTTTTTTCAGCTAATAAAGGAGGTACTTTTGGACAGCTAAAAAAAGTAGCTTCAGGAGGCGAATTATCTCGTATTATGCTGGCTGTTAAAGCTATTATTGCCGAATACACAACACTTCCTACTATTATGTTCGATGAGATAGATACAGGGGTTTCTGGTGAAATATCACAGAAGATGGGAGACATTATGAAAGCAATGAGCAAAAATCGTCAAGTATTTGCCATTACCCACTTGCCTCAAATTGCAGCCAAAGGCAACTTTCATTTCAAAGTCTTTAAAGAAGATGTAAAAGGAAAAACTACCACACACCTCAAACGCCTCACCAACGAAGAGCGTATCATTGAGCTTTCTGAAATGCTCGAAGGCAAAAACAGTGGAGCTTCTGCCCGCAACCACGCAATAGAACTATTAAGAAAAGGATAGAAAATTTGATAATTTGACGATTTGTCAATT
>CAUQNY010000087.1:0-6821 GCA_963519425.1 uncultured Capnocytophaga sp. | reverse complement strand
TAGCAAGTCAAACTTTTCTAAATCTTTTAGGGTCTTTTCCGCATTAGTAGCTACTGAATCAAGTGTAAAAGGAGCTATATAATAATACTCTCGAGCCGTTTTAAGAAAATCAGCTATATAGATATCTTCCAACGTTCCATTGCTTTTTAGTATAGCTATTTTCTTCTTTTTCTCTACTACAAATTTGCTCAATGCATCAGTAAAACTATACTCGAGCTTTTGCACTGAATTTTGCACTTGTTCTTGGTCTGTACTACCTAACTTGTTCACAAAAAGGCGTACTCTTTCAGCTTTCTGGCCATCGCTTATTACTGCCCAAGGAAAAATATATTCAACAGAAGATTTTCCTGCCTCATTTTGAGTAATTTGTAGTGGCTGATAGCCATTGCTCACCAACTGTTGAATAGCTTTTCCTGGCTGCTCCTCCCCTTCTAATGGATTGACAAAATTAACGATAATATTGCTGTTTGCAGAAGTATACTCTTCTAATAATTGAAGTGTCTCTGTCTGCAACTTCTTAAATTCAGTAGGAACATTCCCTTTCAAAAGTACATCTATTAAAATAGGTTGTTGTATTTTTGAAAGGATTTTATGAGTTATTTCTGAAAGGGTATAACGTTTATCTTGAGTTAGGTCTAAACGAAGATTTCCTTGTTGTGCTACGTAGTTAATAACCACTAACAAAAATAGAGCTATACCTACCCTACCAAATGTGTTTTTTAAATGCTTTTTCATTGTTTATAGGCTTTGAGAGATAAGGTAGTAAGATATAAGAAAAAGAAAATAATTGATAGAAAATATACTATGTTCCGAGTATCAAGCACTCCTCTACTGATAGCATCAAAATGGGTTTGAAAGCCCCATCCGCCAAAATCATCAGTAGCAAGTGCCAATAGCTGGTCAAACCAGAAAAAGAAAAAAAAGCACAGAAAGGCTGCCAATACAAAAGAAATTATTTGATTGCTACTTATAGAGGAAGCCCACAAACCTACAGCTGCAAAAGAAGCAATAAGTAGGAAAAGAGCTATATAAGAACCAATGGTACCTGCTATGTCTAAATTACCCATAGGAGTGCCTAACACCCAAACCATATACACATACAAAAATGAAGACAAAAGAATAACAAACAGCAAGAAAAGAATACCTAAGTATTTCCCAAGTACCATTTGCAGTGCACTAATAGGTTTGGTAAATAATAAAGTTAACATTCCACTTCTTTTCTCTTCTGAAATACTCCTCATCGTGAGGGCAGGTACCAAAAAAACAAATATCCAAGAAGAAAGACGAAAAAAAGATAATAAATCTGCAAAACCAGCATTGAAGATGTTATAGTCAGTCTTGAAAACCCAAAGGAAAAGTCCATTGAGCACTATAAAAAGCCCTATAATGGTAAAACCAATAGGTGAAGTGAAAAAGTAACAAATTTCTCTTTTGAAAAGCGAATACATAAGTGTTTACAAGTACTTAAATAAATAATAGGTGCAAAGGCTTGTATGGAAGTTCAAACCAATGAGATACAGTAGCATCAGTAAGAATGCCGCGATAAAAATAGAGACCACTTCTAAAACCTTTGTCTACATGAAGGGCATGATCCACACCTCCCTCCTCCCCTATTTTTAGCAAGTAAGGCATCAGTATATTGCTTAACGAGGAAGAAGCTGTACATGCATAGCGTGCAGGAAGGTTAGGCACTCCACAATGGAGTACATTGTATTTAGATACTGTAGGTTGACTCAAATCTGTTAGCTGAGTTGTTTCTATACACCCTCCTATAGAGATACTTGTATCTATTATCACAGCTCCAGTAGGCATCTGTTGCACCATTTCTTCAGTTACTACTATAGGAGAGCGCACCTCTCCGTTCATAGCTCCTATCAATACATTGCATTGTTTCAGTGCCTTTTTAAGTGTTTGAGGCTGCATTGTAGCTGTAGATACCGAGGCGGGAAGTTGTTGCTTTAGTATTCTCAGTTTTGTTAAAGAATTATCAAAAACCTTTACTGTAGCCCCTAATCCTAAGGCCGCTTTAGCAGCCGCTTTAGTTACCTCGTTAGCTCCCAAAAGGACTACTTCAGAAGGAGGCACTCCTGTAATATTCCCTAATGCCCATCCTCCTTGCTCTGCCAGAAGTTCAGAAGCCATCAATACAGATGCCAATCCTGTTATTTCACTGATTGATTGATATATAGGAAAATTATCTTCTTCATCTCTAATATACTCAAAGGCTAAGGCAGTAATTTGTTTTTGCAAAAGAGCTTCAAAATAGGCTTTGTTTTGTGTCCCTATCTGCAAAGCCGAAATCAAAACTGCTTTAGGTTTCAAATGGGCTATCTCTTCCAATGTAGGAGGTTGCACTTTTAAAACAAGCGGACAAGCAAAAACTTCTTGTGTGTCATATACTATTTCAGCACCTGCTTCACTATAATCTTGGTCAGTGAAATTAGCTTGTAGGCCAGCCCCTGTTTCCACTAATACACGGTGCTCATTAGCCACCAATACAGCCACCTCTGAAGGAGCCAAGCAAATACGCCGTTCCTTAAAGGAGTGTTCTTTGGGTAACCCTATTTTCAAGGATTGCTGCTGGCAAGCCACTGCCAAGCGTTCTTCTTGTGGCAATAGTTGAGATAACGAATGCATCAGTCAGAAAATTTTGATTCTAAATCGCTTACGTATTTTTTGAACTCACGGTCTGTAATAATAAGATTCTCTACTGTTTTACAAGCATGCAAAACTGTTGCGTGGTCTCGTTGGCCTATTTGGCTTCCAATAACAGCAAGAGAGTTTTTCGTATACTTTTTCGCAAAATACATTGCCAACTGGCGGGCTTGCACCACATTACGTTTGCGAGTTTTAGAATGCAATTCTTCCAATGCCAAATTAAAATAGTCGGTTATGATTCTCTGAATGTGATCTATAGTCAAGATACTTTGATGGTTTTTAACTGACTTTTCGATGATGCTTTGTGCTAACTCAATAGAGTATTCTTTCCTGTTAAAAGCTGCTTGTGCTATCAGAGAATTGCTCACACCTTCCAACTCGCGAATATTAGTGCGAATATTCTCAGCCAAATAGGCAACTATATCCTCGTTTATTGGTGTACCGTCATTTAAGAATTTGTTTTGCAAAATCTTATAACGTGTCTGGTAATCAGGAGCTTTTATTTCAGCTGAAAGCCCCCATTTGAAACGAGAAAGAAGTCTTTGCTCAATATCAAACAAATCAACAGGTGCTTTATCTGAAGTTAAAATAACCTGTTTATTATTTTGGTGCAAATGATTGAAAATATGAAAAAAGGCATCTTGTGTCCTCACTTTTCCCGACAAGAACTGAATATCATCCACTATCAATACATCCATAAGTTGGTAAAAGTGAATAAAGTCATTTAGAGCATTTTTCTCTTTGTCTTTGCTAGCATTACTAAATTGCTGAGTAAACTTCTCTGAAGAAACATATAAGACTTTCTTTTTAGGAAACTTCTCTTTGATGTCCACTCCTATCGCGTGTGCTAAGTGGGTCTTACCCAATCCTACACCTCCAAAAATAAATAAAGGGTTAAAGGCTGTTCCTCCTGGTTTATTAGCAACAGAAATTCCTGCCGAGCGCGCAAACCTATTAGATTCGCCCTCCACGAAATTATCAAAGTTCTGATGTAAATTGAGTTGAGAGTCTACCGTTATCTCTCGGATTCCCGGAATAACAAAAGGATTTTTTAATTGAGGGTCTTTAAGTTCAGGCAGGGCTAAAGATTGTTTGGCCAGCTCTGGACGATTCGTACTTGGAAGTGGTTGTTTCTGTATAGGAGAATCGATAATATAAAATAAGCGTGAGTGCTCTCCTAAAGTACGACGCATAGCTAAGCGTAGAAGAGAAATGTAGTTCTCTTCCAACCATTCGAGAAAATACTGGCTTGGAACCTTGATTTTTAAAATATTATCCTCTAAACTTACAGGTTCAATAGGAGCAAACCATACATTAAAAGGACCTTCATCAATATTATCCTTAATGAAGTCAAGACATTCCTCCCAAACTTTTTTAGCTGCTTCTTTCATAAAATCTAATGTTTTTAGGGGTGTTGTTTGTATCTAAATTTTTGATTATTAGAAAATTTCACTAATTTTGCGCTAAATAATTCCATCGCTATTTCAGTCAGCAAAATTGTGAATAATTTTTGAATAAAAAAAATATTTATCATTTGTTTTTCCTGTTTCTTTTTCGTATGGCAATGGATTAAATAGTATACAATAATTTTTATCTTCTTATATATGAAAGACTTATATTTCGACTACTCTTTGCGTGTTCGTTATGCCGAAACCGACCAAATGGGAGTTGTCTATTATGGAAACTACCCTCAATATTTAGAGTTAGGTCGTGTGGAATGGCTGCGTTCTATTGGTTTCACCTATAAAGAAATGGAAGCTGAAGGTATCATTATGCCTGTGGTCTCGCTTAGCATACAGTACAAGAAACCTGCTCTGTACGATGATGAGATTACTATTCGCACTAAACTATGCGAAATACCTTCAAAGAAAATAGCCTTTGACTACGAAATTCTAAACGAAAAAGGAGAAGTGCTCTGTACGGCTCACACTGTACTAGTATTTGTAGATGCCAAGAGTTGGAGGCCTGTGCGATGTCCAGAAAAAGTGATGGAACTCATTTCAAAATAAACGGTAAAAAATGGAGCTACCCTTGGGTAGCTCCATTTTTTACCGTTTATCTTTAGCTAAATCTATTGATAGTTCTTAATGAGATTTTTTACTAACAGAATAACATTAGGCATTGCTATATTAGCGGCATTTAGTACTTCTTCGTGAGATACATCGGGAGAAATTTCAGGGCCACCAAGGTCTGTGATGACAGAAAGAGCACATACTTCCATCTTCTGATGACGGGCTACAATCACTTCTGGCACTGTACTCATTCCTACTGCATCCCCTCCTAAAACACGTACCATACCATATTCTGCTGGCGTCTCAAACGAGGGACCTTGCATCCCTACATACACTCCTTTTTGCACCTTAATATTGTTTTCTCGAGCTATCTTCTCTAATTCAGCAATCATTGAATGGCTGTAAGGCTTGCTCATATCGGGAAAACGAACCCCAAATTGGTCTAAATTCTTGCCGCGAAGCGGATGCTCTGGAAACATATTAATATGATCACGGATAATCATCACATCCCCTATCGAAAAATCAGGATTTACCCCTCCGGATGCATTCGAAAGGATAAGGCGCTTAATACCCAACTGGGCAAAAACGCGAATTGGGAAAGTAACTTCCTGCATTGTATACCCCTCGTAATAATGTACCCGCCCTGCCATCATCAGCACATAGCGATTAGCTATTTTTCCGTAAATCAGTTTGCCTTTGTGTCCTACCACAGTCGATTTCGGAAAGTTAGGAATATTGTTATACTTTATTTCAGAAATTACTTCTACTTCATTTTCCAATTTGCTTAGCCCCGAACCTAAAATAATTGCAAACTCTGGGGTATGTTCAGTAATGTAGGATTGAATGATCCTTGCGGTCTCATTAATTTTATCGTAAAACTGTTGCATAATAGATGATATTTTATTGTTGTTTAGTGTCTTAATTGAATGAATTATTGAAATTTGTTTACACCAAATTTAGCTGCCTCAGCTTTGGCCTTAGGTACCAAAGCGGTAAGATTGCGAATACGCGATTCATCTGAAGGGTGAGTGCTGAGCAAGGTAGGAGTCGATTTGCTTCCTTTGGCACTCATTCGCTTCCACAATTCGGGAGCTTCTGCTGGGTCATAACCTGCAATGGCCATAATTTGGATACCTATAGCATCGGCCTCTGTTTCGTTGGAACGGCTAAAAGGCAACATCACTCCTAAGTTAGTTCCTAAGCCATATGCTGCCATAAACTGCTCTGTATAAGCTGAATATTTAGAAGTTTGAAGAGCCAAACTCCCTGCTACAGCACCTATCTGCTGGAGAGTGCTAGCACTCATACGCTGAGCTCCGTGGTCAGCAAGGGCGTGTGCTACCTCGTGTCCCATCACTACTGCTAAACCAGCTTCAGTTTTAGTAATTGGTAAAATACCAGTATACACAACTATTTTACCCCCTGGCATACACCAAGCATTCACTTCTGGGCTGTCTACCAAATTGTATTCCCATCTGTAATCGTCTAAATAGCCTTTATAGCCATTGGTATCCAGCCATAGTTTAGCCGCTTTAGCAATGCGCTCCCCTACTTTTTTTACCATTTCGGCTTCATTGGTATTAGCTATCACCTTATTCGACTCCAAAAAAGTAGAATATTGGCTAAAAGCCATCGGAAATACCTTGCTATTAGGCATAAAATTCAGCGTACTTTTACCCGTAAACGGATTGGTTTTACAAGCAGACGCTAGAAGTAAGATTGAAATAATGATAAGTTTCTTCATAATGATTCATTTGAGTGCAAAGGTAAAAATAATTTGTCAATCAAGCAAATTTTAAGTCTCAAATTCATATTTGCCCATTCCACCACCAAGTGTAATTTCTCAGCTTTTCCGATTTTGATTATTTATCCACTTTAGGCTACTAAAATTCAGAAGTCAAAATCTCTCATCCTAAATTTTGTTTACTTCTTCTGTAAAGAAATAAATACTTTAAGCCTAAACATATTAACAACAAATTAAAAACGGAGTTACAACAGAAACAAGTCTATCTAAGGTATATTTTGCCTTCAGCAGAAAAAGCAGTTCTTTTTTCTAAGTTTCCTTTCTATTTTAGTTTCTGAAAAAAAACATCTTCCCTTCACTAATCCTTCACTAATCCTTCACTAATCCTTCACTAATCCTTCACTAAT
>CAUQNY010000086.1:0-6904 GCA_963519425.1 uncultured Capnocytophaga sp. | reverse complement strand
ACGACCCTCTGATTATGAGTCAGATGCTCTAACCGACTGAGCTATGAGACCTGTCTATTTCTAAGACGGTGCAAAAGTAGTACTATTATTTTATATATGCAAATTTGGGCGTTCTTTTTTTAAGTTTTTTTTAAAGATAGTTGTTTTTGATTTGCTAGTCTCAGAATTTTGCAGTACTTTTGTTGCTTACAAAATTGTCTTAACAATCTAACTATTATGCTGATTATGAGAAAAATTATCGCTATTTCAGTCTTTTTTCTGTGGGGAAGCTTTGTAGGCGCACAGCAGCGGCCTATTAGCATTGCCGAAGCTGTGTACTACGCTGCACACGACGAAACAGCTCCTCGCGGCTATCGCCCGCTATACCCTGAGGGATACCGAAAGCTACAATGGGTAAAAGGCACTCAACAGTACCTATACAGCAATGAGGAAGGGACTCAGCTATTCAACCTGAAAGGTGAAAAAGTACTTACTTTAAACAAGGAGGTTACTACTCAATTTCCTACACTTGAATATATCGACAAAAATGAAGTTGTTCTTTCTAATGCTACTGCTTTTAAACGCTACGACTATATTAATGAAAAGAGCTTAGGGGAAATCAGTTTGCCTAAGGAGGCTGAAAACAAGGAGTACAACCCTTTGAGCCAAACAATAGCTTATACCTTGCAAAACAACTTATACATTGCTGATGCACAAACAGCTACTCGCGCTGTTACTCAGTTTGCTGACCCTAACATCGTGGCGGGAAAAAGCATTCACCGAAATGAGTTCGGTATACAGAAAGGAACTTTTTTCTCTCCTAAAGGGAAGTATTTGGCTTTCTACCAAAAAGATGAAACAAAAGTGGCTAACTACCCTTTGGTAGATATTACTACTACCCCTGCAACTCTGAAAAACATCAAGTATCCGATGGCAGGACAGCCCAGCGAACAGGCTGCAATAGGTGTTTATGACCTTGCTTCCCAAAAACTTATCTATCTTGACATCAATACCCAAGACGAGCACTTCCTGACAAACTTAAGCTGGAGTCCCGATGAGCAATACATTCTTCTGGCAGAAGTGAACCGCGCACAGAACCACTTCGCCCTAAACTGCTACGAGGTAGCTACAGGGAAAAAGGTACGCACTCTCTTTGAGGAAGAAAACCCCAAATGGGTAGAACCTGAAACTCCTGCCCTCTTCTTGCCTAACCGCAACAATGAGTTTTTATGGCTGAGCGAGCGCGATGGTTTTATGAATGTGTACCACTACGACCTGTCAGGGAAACTTATCCAGCAACTCACTCATTCTAAATGGGTAGTGCAAGAAATCGCAGGATTTGACGCCCAAGGGAAAAACGTTTTCTTGGTAGGTACGGGAGAGGATCCAAGAGAGAAGCACTGCTTTAAAATCAGCTTGAAGAACCCTAAAAAACTAATCCGCCTCACTACTGTAGCAGGTACTCACAATGTTCAGTTAAGCACTGATGGGCAATGGCTGTTGGATACTTATTCTAGCTTGACTATTCCTAAAAACATTGAGCTTATAAGCACTGAAAAAGGAAGTGCAAAACGCCTTCTCACTGCTGAGAATCCTTTGCAGGGCTTTGCCGTAGGGACTACCGAGCTTCTCACCCTAAAAGCATCTGACGGCACTCCCCTCTACGCAAAAATGCACAAGCCTACTAATTTTGACCCCACAAAGAAATACCCCGTGCTAATTTATGTGTATGGAGGTCCACACGCACAATTAGTTACTAACTCGTGGGGAGCCAATTCCTACTTGTGGATGCCTGTATTTGCAGAAAATGAACAATATATTGTCTTTTCTCTAGACAATCGTGGGAGTGCCTATCGGGGTTTTGACTTTGAAAGTGTTATTCACCGTAGATTGGGAGATATTGAGATAGAAGACCAACTGAAAGGAGTATCGTACTTAAAGAGCCTCCCTTACGTAGATGCGAATAGAATAGCTGTACACGGATGGAGCTTTGGTGGTTTTATGGCCTCTAGCTTGCTCACAAGGCACCCTGAAGTGTTCAGCACTGCTGTAGCAGGAGGTGCTGTAACCGATTGGAAGTATTACGAAGTAATGTATGGCGAACGCTATATGGATACCCCCCAAGAGAACCCCGAAGGTTATGAGAAGAGTCGTGTGGGCAAATACTTAGGAAACTTGCAACGCCCACTATTGTTCATTCACGGTAGCGTAGATGATGTGGTAGTACCTCAACACTTGATGAGCTTGACAAAAGAGTCTGTTACAAAGAATGATTTCATCGAGATGTTTTTCTACCCTATGCATGGGCACGGAATAAGAGGCGCTGACAATGTGAATCTCACTGAACGGATTCTTGACTTTGTGAAGAAGCATAACCAATAAATGTATTACATACGTAAAAAAGCCGATGCGGCAATTAGCAGTTTGCTAATTGCCGCATCGGCTTTTTTTAGTTATTTTATCAATCTTTCTAAGGCCATCCCCCTTGAACCTTTGATAAGAATTAAGCTATCGGTGAAGGTAAGTTGCTTGAAGACTTCTTGGAAATCTTCAAAGGAAGCGTACTGAGGGTAAGGGCTCTCGGTTTGAGCAAAGTGCTTTCCTACTAAATAGACTGCCTCCCAAGGGTGTTTCTTGATTTGGTCTACTATCTGCTGATGTTCAGCCGATGCATAATCGCCAAGCTCAAACATATCGCCTAAAATGAGTATTTTCTTAGAGAAACCTTCCATACTAATTGCATTGTCAATAGCTGCTGCCATACTGCTAGGATTGGCATTGTAAGCGTCTAATAATACGGTATTGCTTCCCCACTCAAGTAGCTGACTGCGGTTATTCTGCGGAACGTACTTCTCGATACCTCTCTTAATAGCTGCTGCAGGTACCCTAAAATAACGGCCAAAAGCTACTGCTGCAGCTACATTGCTGAAATGATAGATCCCTACCAAATGAGAAGTTGCTATGTAAGGACTACCATTAAAACCTTGAAATGTTTCCTCTACATAAGGAGGCTCTTCTGAGGTGGAATCAAAAGTAGTTCGCTGTGAAGCATCGGAAAACTGAATCTTCACAGGGTGTGTGCCCATACACTTTACAGGAACATTCAGTCCCTCCCCTACCCCGAAACGGTATACCTTGCTATAATTTCCTAAGAGTGTTTCGGTAATAGAATTATCGGCATTCGCAATAATTTCTTTCTCATTGGCCATCAAATAGTCATAAAGCTCTCCTTTTGTTTTAATCACTCCTTCAAAGGAACCAAAGCCTTCTAAGTGCGCCTTGCCTATGCTAGTAATGTAGCCATAGTCGGGTTCTGCTATGCTACACAGAAAGGTTATCTCTCGTGGATGATTGGCTCCCATCTCTACAATAGCTATTTGTGTTTCGGGTTTGATAGAAAGTAGTGTAAGAGGAACCCCTATGTTGTTGTTTAAGTTTCCTTGAGTAGCCACTACTGAGAAGTGCTCGGCTAATACAGCTCTGATAAGTTCCTTAGTAGTTGTCTTCCCATTGCTCCCTGTAATAGCCACTACAAGAGTTTTGAGCTTTCTCCGATGATAGGTAGCCAACTCTTGAAGTGTTTTGAGTACATCGGAGACAAGTATCATTCCATCTTGGTTTCCTATTGCAGGGTTGTCTACTACAGCAAAAGAAGCTCCTTTTTTAAGGGCTTCGGAAGCGAAAAGGTTTCCATCAAAGGAGGCTCCTTTTAGGGCAAAGAAAATGCTCCCTGGTACAATGTTTCGGGTGTCGGTGCAGACCCCTGATGAGGCTATAAATTTTTGGTAAAGTGTTTCCATACATCCAATTATACTATGCTAATAAAAAGAAAAACGCTGCAAATATAATAATTTGCAGCGTTTTTCAATACTTACTAATAAAATTTGTTATCCTTTTGGTGTTTTGTGGTTTGTCTTAGATTTAGAACCCACACGACTCATAGCATTACGGAAACCGATGTAATCGGTAGCAATGTACTGAGGCATATAGCGGCGCTGTGCTGGGTCAATCCAGAAAGCACGGTCTCTCCAAGAACCACCTTTGAAAACACGTACTTCGTCATCAATAAGAGAGGTACGCTCATTAGAAGTGTCATAATCTTTACCAGTGATGTCTGAACCGCGTTTTTTGGTACGAGGAGCATTGTACATAGAGTTAGTATACTCAGCACCAGGTGCCAACAACTCGTTTTGGTTTTGGAAACTACGAGTAGACGCCTTATCTCCATCGTAATAACTGCGGTTATCTGAGTGAGTAAAGTTATAGCGCAAATAGGTTTCGTTAGAATCTACAGGAATTGAAGCAATGTTTCCAGGCAAGTTGCGTGCTACAATTTTACCATTAGGCAAAGTATCGTATTTTATAGTTTCGGGGGTAACTATAACATGTTTCCCATCTTCACCAATAGAATGTTTCATATAGACGTTACCACGGAAGTAGTTAAAGTCAGATTTTTCATCATCTACTATAGGACGGTATACATCGGCTACCCATTCGGCTACGTTACCTGCCATATCATACAAACCAAAGTCGTTAGGTGGGTAGGTTTTCACTGCTACTGTGATATCACCTTTGTCATCAGACCATCCTGCCAATCCGCCATAGTCTCCTTTTCCTTGTTTGAAGTTAGCCATTTGGTCACCACGTGTACGACGTTCGGTAGAACGAGTGTATTGGCTATTCCAAGGATATTTCTTTCTTCCTTGCAAAGAGTTATACTGACGGATACCATTCAACGATTTTGCTGCGTACTCCCATTCTACTTCAGTAGGGAGTCGGTATTCTGGAAGCAATATACCGTTGGTTTGTTTAGCATAAGTTACATCGCCATCTTTTCCTGTTTTCTTTCCACCCATCTCTCCTACTATCTTACCACCATAGGTTTGCGAAGGTGCATTCAAGTAAGTATCTGTATTGAAAAGGCTTTGTGCATCAATTTGATAGCGAGCATCTTTAGCTAAATAACCATCGCGCTCGAGGATAGCCTCGTTCACACGGTCGGTACGCCAAGCACTAAACTGAACTGCTTGCACCCAGTTTACTCCTACTACAGGGTAGTCGGCATAAGCGGGGTGACGCAAATAGTTGTTCACCATAGATTCGTTAGCACTCAAAGGGCCGCGCCATACAAGGGTATCAGGAAGGGCACCTCTGTATATATTGCGATATTGTTCTTGATCGGGAGGAAAAACGCGTTTTAACCAATCTAGATATTCCATATACATCTTATTGGTAACCTCTGTTTCATCCATATAGAAAGACTGTACGTGCTGTTGGGTAGGCATATTGTTCCAATCGTGCATTACGTTGTCTTGCACTTGTCCCATAGTAAAAGTTCCTCCTTCCACCATTACCAGTCCTGGTCCTGTTTCTTGGTCTTTGAAATCTGTATTGTATTGAAAACCGCCTTCCTTAGCATTGATTTTCCATCCCGTTGCGCTTGACATATTTCTGTCAGACTTTTTTTTGCCCCCACAGCTTGTCAGCAACAAACCTGTAAGAGCTAAAGCAATAGGAATTCTTAATAAACTTCTTTTCATAGTAAAAACACTTGTTAGCATAAAAAATCGGGCGCAAGATAGTACTTTTTTTTAAAATACCATCGCTGTTTTGCCATTTTAACGCTACATTAATATTTATCTCTTTTTCTTCTTTAATTATATTATTGATTTGCAAATACATAGAGAAAAAAGCAGCTAAATGCTTCTTCCAGAAACACTGCACACTTTTAATTCTATTTTAACAATCCTTTAAGGATTTTATCAGAGTATTCCTGCCCTGTCAGCTAAGAAGATTAATAGGAGGGAAAGCAAAAACGAGATTATGGGAGCTATCATCCACATTGTAAAAAATCGTTTTACTTGGGTCTTCCTGAAAATGTTCTTGTGCCCCATCTTAGCAACTCCTATCCCCAAAATAGCTGCTACATTCACCTGTACCAAAGAGGTAGGAATACCTTTAAGCACAGAAGCTAACAAAAGTAGAGTGCCGGAGATGAACGCAATAATAACTGCCTCAAACTTTCCAAAAAGAACTATTTCCTTTCCTGTATTCTTCAGGATTTTGTGTCCAAAAAGTGATGCCCCAATACCAAAACAAGGTGCTACAATTAGAGTAGCAAGCATTAGAATAACAATGTGGTCGCTTTCGCGAATGTGCAGCTCGTTGATGGTCATTGTGTAAAGCGGGCCTGCTGCATTGGCTACGTTGTTTGAGCCAATAGCAAAGGATACGTATAACGCCATCAGCACTAAAACTACATCCCAAATACGGCGCTTGTTTTCGTTCTGCGCACGCTGAATGGTAAGCCCTCTACGGCGCATCGGCTGGTAAATGTACTTGCCACAAAAATAACTGAGAAAATAGGATATGATGGGCAGAATAAACCAAGCAGGAACAACTTGGAGCAATAGCACATCGGTGTCTAACTTGCCAAAATAAAGTGCAGGAGCTGCTAATGAAAGTACTGCTGCCTGACTTGTAGATTGTGGAATCCCAGAAATATTGGAAATGAGCATTGTTACTGCGATAGAGAACAAAGCAATAGAAACAACCATAAAGGTCATCAGTTCAGGTTCCAAAATACCACTTCCCATTGTACTTGCTGTTTTCTTCCCTGCAAGAAAAGCTCCTACAAAAACCATAATACCAAAAAGCCCTGGGATAAGCGACTTTCTGATAACATTGGCTCCATAGCTTGCCGAAAAGGCGGGAGCAGTACCGCTCCCCCCCATTGTAATGGCTAAAACCATTGCTGTAATAAATGGGATTAAAAGCTGATTGTATATAGGAATCATTAACTGAACATAATTTGAGGCAAAATTACTAAATTATTTTAACATACAAAAGTTAGCCCTCAAAAAAACAATAAAAAAAGTCCGATATTGCTATCGGACTTTTCCATTAACCAACCAAAACTTTAAAT
>CAUQNY010000085.1:0-7373 GCA_963519425.1 uncultured Capnocytophaga sp. | reverse complement strand
AGGGTAGGCGGTTAGAGCTAATGAGCAATCATTAACCGAGATAAATGATAAGCACCTGTTTGCAAAAACAGGTACAGAATCCGGCTTATGATTTGCTCTTTTTTTGTGGATAATATTTTTAGATTTTCTCTCTTCATAACAACCTTTTTGGCGCAGATTTTGAAGAAGACATTGTCAAAACAGCAATTTAATTTATGGTTCACTTAGACGAAAAAATATATCTTTGGCTTATAGTGGTACTTGCACCGCTATTTCTTATTTTTGTCCTCTCCTTACTTCGGAAGAAGAGAATGCAAAAACAGTTGGCTTCTCAACCTATGCTCAAGCGTTTAGCACCAGAGCGTTCTTCTTTTAAGCCTTGGCTCAAATGGGGAATCTTTGCCGCAGTGTGGGTGCTTTTAGCCATTGCTTTGGCCAACCCTAAAATAGGAACGAAAATAGAAACTGTGAAACGCGAAGGGGTAGATATCGTCTTTGCCATTGATGTTTCTAAGAGTATGTTGGCAGAGGATGTTGCTCCCAATCGTTTGGAGAAAGCAAAGCGCATTGTTTTTGAAACAATTAGTCAGCTTAAAGGCGACCGTGTAGGAATAGTAGCTTATGCTGCTAGCGCCTACCCACAGTTGGCCTTAACTACCGACCATTCTGCAGCAAAAATGTTCTTACAAGGAATGAATACCGATATGCTTTCATCGCAAGGAACTGCTATTCAGGAAGCTATTCGTATGGGGAGTAGTTATTTTGATGAGAAAACCCCTACAGCGCGCCTTTTGTTTATTCTTTCTGATGGCGAAGACCACGAGATGGGAACAACTGAGATGGCTGCTGAAGCACAGAGCAAAGGAATTCATATTTATACCATAGGGGTTGGCACCGAAAAAGGAAACCCTATTCCTGTAAAAGAGGGAGGGGAACAAACGTACAAGCGCGACCGCAATGGCGAGGTGGTCATTACAAAATTGAACAAAGAACTACTTCAGCAGATAGCTGTAAAAGCAGGTGGAGAGTATCTAAATGGCGATAATACCCAAGCAGTAGTTGCCCAAATAAGCAAAATTTTGGATGGTACCGAGAAAAGCCAATTTGACACCCAGAAATTTGTTGATTACAAAGACCAATTTCAATGGTTTCTTGCAGCAGCCTTATTACTACTGTTCTTAGATATATTCATCTTTGAAAAGAAAACAGGCTGGGTTCAACGCTTAAATTTGTTTAATGAAAGAAAGAAGGATTAGAAAAATGAAACATACTATTGTATTATTGTCATTCTGTTTGACCATTACAGCCTTTGCACAGCAAAAAGTAGATAAACAGCAGCAGAAGGCATTGGCTAAAGCTCAAAAATATACTTATGAAGGGAATAAAGCCCTTAAATCTGACCAGCCAGTACAAGCAGAAGCCGATTACCGAAAGGCAATTCATCAAAATAAGAATAATATTGCTGCTCAGTACAATCTTGGCACAATGCATTATCAGCAAAAAAGCTATGCTGAGGCCCTTGCGCGCTTGAAAAAAGCAAGCGAATTAGAACAAATGACTGATGAAGAACGCCATAAAATATTCCATAATCTTGGAAATACTTTTATGAAAGAGCGCTCTTACGACAAAGCGGTACTTGCCTATAAAGAAGCACTTCGCTACAACTCAATAGATGATGAAACACGCTATAATCTGGCGGTAGCAAAGGAAATGTTGAAACAAAATCCACCTCCACAAGATAACAAAGATAACAAGGATAACAAAGATAACAAAGATAACAAGGATAACAAGGACAACAAGGATAACAAGGATAACAAAGACAACAAGGATAACAAAGACAACAAGGATAACAAAGACAACAAGGACAACAAAGACAACAAGGATAACAAAGACAACAAGGACAACAAAGACAACAAGGACAACAAAGACAACAAGGATAACAAAGACAACAAGGACAACAAAGATAACAAGGACAACAAAGATAACAAGGACAACAAAGATAACAAGGATAACAAAGACAACAAAGAGCAAGATAATAAGGAAGACAAAAGCAAAGAGGGAAAACCTAGACCCTCATCGTTATCACCACAACAAATGGAGCGTATTTTAGAAGCGATGAATAATGAGGAACGCAAAACACAGGACAAGATTAATGCTCAAAAGGTGAAAGGCGAACGTGCTAAAACCGAAAAGGATTGGTAACAAGCGACAACTCAAAAACAAGACTTATTTACGAAAAGCTAAGACAATGAAATACAAGATAGGATTTTTTCTCTTTTTTCTCATACAATGCCTCGCAGCACAACAAGTGGAGTTCAAAGCAGAGGTGAGCAAAAATCAGCTAGGAGCTAACGAACGGCTACGGGTAGAGTTTTCAATGAACAAAAATGGCGATAACTTTACGCCTCCTAATTTTCAAGGCTTTACTGTAGTAATGGGGCCATCTCAGTCCGTTTCTGAATCTTGGATTAATGGGGTGCGCAGTTTCTCAAAAACGTACATTTATGTGCTACAACCTACCTCCAAAGGGAATCATACTATTGGGACAGCTAGCATTAATATCGATGGGCGTACTTACAAAACATCACCTATTGCCATTACAGTTACTGAAGCTGTAAAAAGTCCTTCTATCGAAAAAAATAGCAATGATATTGCGCGAGAGAACTTATTTCTGTTGGCAGAAGTCTCTAAACCCAATCCTTATTTGAACGAAGCAGTGAGTGTAACCTATCGCTTGTACGTAGGGGGGCAAGTGTCGCTGAGCAACCTTCGTGCTTTAGAGGTGCCCAAGTACCCTAACTTTTGGAGTCAGGACATTAAACTGCAAAACTACGAAATAGAGAATTGTACTTATCAGGGGCGTAACTATCGTTGTATTGTGGTGAAGAAAATAGTGCTTTATCCTCAGAAAACAGGTGCTATTACGTTAGAACCTCTTACGATGGAAGCTATTTTAAATGTTCCCAGTGGCCAGCGCGATTGGTTTGGACATCCTTTTTACGAAGAAGTGGCGCAGCGCGTTACCTCAGGCAGTCGCACTATAAGTGTGAAATCGCTGCCAGAAGAAGGAAAGCCTGAGAACTTTTCAGGGGCAGTAGGAGACTTTTCTTTCAGTGTAAGAGCTTCTAAGCAAACGCTAAAAGCTAATGAAAGTACTCAGCTAAAAATAGATGTTTCAGGCAGTGGCAACTTTAAACTTTTTGATTTGCCCAAGCCTACTTTCCCTTCGTCATTAGAGGTCTATTCTCCTGAACAAAAAGAAGATGTCAATACCTCATTGACAGGAATGAAAGGACGCATAGAGCAAACCTATACTATAGTTCCTGAATACAAAGGCAAATATCCTATTACGGGACTTAACTTTTCTTACTTCAATCCTACTACCCAAAAATACGAAACAGTAAGAACTGATGATATTTGGTTAGATGTTACCGAGGGGCCTACAGCTAATAACTCTGATGCCGACAGTGTAGCAGCACAACCCTCAGTGCCTACTGCAGTAGGAAATTTGCAAATGGCAACTCCTTTCTTACCTATAGGTCAGCAAGGTTTCTTTGGCTCTACAGCCTACTATTGCTGGTTGTTTTTGCCCTTGTTTTTTATCCCATTAGTACTCTTTTGGTGGCGTATCAGAGAGCAACGTGCAGGCGATGTAGAAGGAAATAAAGTGCGTGTAGCCAACCGATTGGTCAAGAAATACTTAAGCGAGGCTAAGCAAAAGTTGGGCAACAAAGGTACTTTCTACGAGGCTTTGGAACGCGCTCTGCACAACTATTTGAAAGCTAAACTTAAAATAGAAACAACAGAAATGACCAAGGATAAAATTACGGAATACTTGTTAGACAAACAAGCTAATCAAACCACTGTAGAACAGTTTATAGCCTTGTTGGCAAGTTGCGAAAGGGCGCGTTATGCACAGCATTCCGATGCCTTGATGGAAAAAGATTTTTCTGATGCAGTACAAATCATTTCAGAGCTTGATAAACAGCTAAAAAAGTAAAAAGATAGAATGATGAGACATAATATTATCACGTTTATAACTGCGATAGCTCTTTTAACTTTTGTAGGAAACTATGCTCAATCGGTAGAAGGGCTTTTCGAAAAAGCAGCGAAGTATTACGCCGAAGGCCAGTACCCCAATGCTATTCAGCAGTATAATGCAATTCTGAGTTCTGGTAAAGAATCTTCGGCCTTGTATTACAATTTGGCTACAACTCATTACAAACTGAATCACGTACCTGAAAGTATTTACTATTACGAGAAAGCACTACAACTCAATCCGGACAACCAAGAAGCTCAAACAGGCTTGTTGTTGGCCAATCAGATGAAAGTAGACGCTATCACCTCCTTGCCTAAAACTTGGTTGCGTCAGTTTTCTGATGCAATTACAGGTCTATTTGCATTACAAACTTGGGCTGTACTATCAGTGTTAGGAGTTATTGCTTTTGTGTTGAGTTTTTTGAGCTACTATTTTTTTGCAAGTTCAACTTTAAAACGTCTTTTCTTCACTTTGTTATTCATTACGCTTTTTTGGTCAATAGCGACTTACTCTATTGCTCATTTTTTGAACTATCAGAAAGAGAACGAGCAATATGCTATTCTTTTTGACAAAACAGTACGTGTTTTTTCTGATCCCAATGCATATAGTACTGAAGTGGTGCAGTTGCATGAAGGTACTAAAGTAGAAATCACAGAGCGTGCAGCCGATTGGGTGAAGATACGTTTGGCAGATGGCAAGACCGGATGGACTAAAGAAAATACCTTAAAAATACTATAGTTATGATGGAAGAAATCAGATATGATGAAGATAGCATTCGCTCTCTTGACCCCTTGGAGCACGTACGCACGCGCCCTGGGATGTACATTGGGAAGTTAGGAGATGGTTCTTCGGCTGACGATGGTATCTATATCCTTATCAAGGAGGTGATAGACAATAGCATCGATGAGTTTATAATGGGAGCGGGCAAAACGATTGATATCAAAATAAGTGATAGCAAAGTAGAGGTGCGAGACTACGGTCGCGGTATTCCATTAGGTAAACTTGTAGATGTAGTTTCCAAGATGAATACAGGAGGTAAATACGACTCTCGTGCTTTTAAGAAGTCTATTGGACTGAATGGGGTAGGAACAAAGGCTGTGAATGCTCTTTCTTCCTATTTCAAGGTAGAAGCGGTGCGCGATGGACATAGCAAATCGGCTACTTTTGAAAGAGGACTGCTAAAAGAAGAAACCCTTGCGGAGCCTTCGCAAAAAAGACGTGGCACAGGGGTAGCTTTCATTCCCGATGATACTATTTTTAAGAACTTTAAGTTTCGGAATGAATACGTGGTTCGTATGCTTAAAAACTACGTATACCTCAACCCAGGCTTGACAATCAACTACAATGGAGAAAAATTCTTTTCAGAAAACGGACTTAAGGATTTGTTGGCTGAAAACAATAATGAGGAAGATTTTCTTTACCCTATCATTCATTTGAAAGGAGAGGATATAGAGGTGGCCATCTCCCACAGCAAAACCCAATATAGTGAGGAGTACTATTCCTTTGTTAATGGGCAGAATACTACCCAAGGAGGAACGCACCTAAATGCGTTTAAAGAAGCCTACGTGAAGACGATTCGCGATTTCTACAAGAAGAATTTCGATGCTTCAGATGTGCGGAAATCGATTATTGCGGGACTTTCTATTAAGGTGATGGAACCAGTGTTCGAGAGCCAGACAAAAACGAAGCTTGGTTCAACTGAGATGGGGGAGGGGATGCCTTCTGTGCGCACTTACATCAATGATTTTATTGGTAGAAATTTAGATGACTTTTTGCATAAAAATCCCGAAGTAGCCGATGCTGTACTGCGCAAAATTATGCAAGCTCAACGAGAGCGCGAAGAGTTGGCTGGTATTCGAAAGTTGGCTAAAGATAGGGCTAAGAAGGCTAGTTTACACAACCGTAAGCTTCGCGACTGTCGCATTCATCTTACTGATTCTAAGAATGAGCGCAATTTGGAGAGTACACTTTTTATTACAGAGGGAGATTCGGCATCAGGCTCTATTACTACTTCTCGCGATGCTAATACGCAGGCTGTTTTTTCGTTGCGAGGAAAGCCTCTGAATACCTATGGGATGAGCAAGAAGATTGTGTATGAGAATGAGGAATTCAACTTGCTACAGGCAGCTTTGAACATTGAAGATTCAATGGCTGATTTGCGTTACAACAACATTGTAATTGCTACTGATGCTGATGTAGATGGGATGCACATTAGGTTACTGCTTATCACATTCTTTTTGCAGTTTTTCCCCGAAATTATCAAGGAGGGGCACCTATACATATTGCAAACACCTTTGTTCCGTGTGCGCAACAAGCAACAGAAAATATACTGCTACAGCGAAGAAGAAAAACAAGCAGCCATAGCACAGCTGAAAGGGAAGCCTGAGATAACACGCTTTAAAGGGTTGGGTGAGATTTCACCTAATGAATTTAAGGATTTCATTGGGGAGAATATTCGCTTAGACCCTGTAATGATGGATAAGACAATTCATACAGAACAGCTTTTGGAATTTTATATGGGCAAGAATACACCCGATCGGCAGGATTTTATCATTAATAACCTGAAAGTGGAGATTGATAATTTTGAGGGATAATAGGACGTTTTGAAAAATACTAAAAGAGCCTTGCCACATTGGCAAGGCTCTTTTTTGTTACTTGATTTTTTGCAATAGCTTTTCAAGACTTTCAGATAGGGTGAGCCCATCCATTGGGAGAGTGAAATTAGCTTGTAGGTAAAAGGGGGCGCGCTCGAAGAGATGCTTGCGGATGAAGTCTTCTAATTCTTCTTCTCGGATATTTTTTAGTAATGGGCGCTGTTTGTCTTTCGCTAATCGTTCGCTTAAGGTTCGATGGTGGTACTTCAGGTAAACTGAAATACTCCCCGACTGCTGAATGAGTGTCATATTTTCGCCATAACAGGGGGTACCACCTCCTAAGGCAAGAACGCCTTCGCTGTCTGATTGGAGCAGCTCTTTGAGGTACTGAGCTTCCTTTTTACGGAAATAAACTTCACCTTTGGTATTAAAAATTTCTTGCACCGAAGCATTTTCTCGCTGGGTAATATAGTCGTCCAAATCGGTGAAAGGGATGTTTTGGGCTTTGGCTAGTGCTTTTCCGAGGGTAGTTTTCCCACTTCCCATATAGCCTATTAGAATTATTTTCATAGCATAAACTATTGTAATATAGGTGTTTGAAAAATAAGTTAAAAATAAAGTGCAAAAATAATGAATTTTTTCTTGCTATGTAAGAAAAATGTTATATCTTTGCACCCGCAAACAAGGAAAAACTTTAATTTTGACTTGACTCGGTAGCTCAGCTGGTAGAGCACGACACTCTTAATGTTGGGGTCCTGGGT
>CAUQNY010000084.1:0-7682 GCA_963519425.1 uncultured Capnocytophaga sp. | reverse complement strand
ACGACTCAAACTCGTGTTCTTCGGAGTGAGGGTTCGATTCCCTCCTCAGGTACAGAGAAGCTGTCCTAAATGGACAGCTTTTTTTATTTTCTTTTTGAAACTTACTTTTGCT
This sequence comes from uncultured Capnocytophaga sp., assembly GCA_963519425.1. Taxonomy (GTDB): domain Bacteria; phylum Bacteroidota; class Bacteroidia; order Flavobacteriales; family Flavobacteriaceae; genus Capnocytophaga. Next base: position 7,570 of record CAUQNY010000084.1, on the reverse strand, counting down.
ATGTATCACAAAACTGCTGCTATTGTCCTATCGCAAGTAAAATACAGCGACAATAGTTTAATTGTGAAATGTTTCACTCAAGCATTTGGCACCCGTAGCTATCTGCTGAAAGGTATTTTGAAAAACAAAAAGTCACCTCTTACTACCGCTCTCTTCCAACCTCTCACCCTATTGGAACTAGTAGTTACAAACAATGATGTTGCATTTCTATCTCTAGAATACATCAAAGAAGCAAAATTAAAGATCATCTATCAGTCGTTGCATACACACCCTTACAAAAATGCTGTGGGAATATTTCTCTCAGAACTGAGCTCTTATATTTGTCCACCTGATACTCCCGACGAGGAGCTCTTCAACTTTATGGCATCACAGCTTGTTTTTTTTGACCAAGAAAATTTCTTAGTGCATTTTCATTTAAAATTCTTAGTAGACTTAACTCAATATCTTGGTTTTTACCCCGACACTTCGGCTATGGAATCCCCTTTTTTCAATTTAGAGGAAGGCACTTTCAGTAGTACTGAAAGTGCACCTTCACTCTCAGGAGAAGTACTCCTCCTATTTAAAGGAGTACTAACAACTTCCTACCCTTTGTTATCGCAACTACATAGTAGTCGGGGAGTACGTAAGGCTCTGCTACACCAACTACTGAAATACTACCAATGGCACTATCCTAATTTCAGAAAACTCAAATCGGTAGAAGTTCTGGAAGCATTGTTTTAAAGTTCTAATCAACATAGTATTCTAACAAGACCGTCTTTCTTTGACAGTTCTTAAGTAAACCTTCGCTTGAGCTCCACTGAAAACTCACCTAAGAATTTGACGTATTTTTTTCTTTCAAAAATTTGCAGTTATGAAAAACCTTTGTATCTTTGCAGCCGATTTGAGGGGAGATACTCAAGCGGCCAACGAGGGCAGACTGTAAATCTGCTGGTTATACCTTCACAGGTTCGAATCCTGTTCTCCCCACTAAATAATTATCTTAATACTAATAAGGTTAGAGAGGACTTTTTTCAGTTTCTTTTCTAACCTTTTTTTCAATCCAATTGTTATGTATAAACTATTTATTCGCCCTTTTCTATTTAGATTAGACCCCGAAAAAGCTCATCATTTTACTTTTAAGTACTTAAAAATGATTCATAAAATCCCCTTGGTTCCTGCGCTGATTCGTGCTATCTATCAAGTGGAACATCCATCGCTACACAGGAAAGTCTTTGGGTTAGATTTCAAAAATCCTGTAGGATTGGCTGCTGGCTTAGACAAAGATGCTACTCTCTATCAGGAACTTTCTAATTTAGGCTTTGGTTTTATAGAAATAGGGACTATCACTCCTAAGGCTCAGCCTGGAAACCCTAAAAAACGACTCTTTCGCCTTCTTGACGACCAAGGTATTATCAACCGTATGGGATTCAACAACCAAGGGGTAGAAGCTGCTGTAAAACGACTCAAGAAAAACAAAGGTGTACTAATAGGAGGTAACATCGGAAAAAATAAGCTAACTCCTAATGAAGAGGCGGTAAATGATTATCTCATCTGCTTTAAAGAACTTTTTGACCATGTAGATTATTTTGTAGTGAATGTAAGTTCTCCTAACACTCCTAACTTGCGTTCATTGCAAGAAAAAGAACCTTTAAAACAGTTGCTTGACGCATTGCAAACCGAAAATAAAGGTAAAAAAGCTCCTAAACCTATCCTTTTAAAAATTGCTCCAGACCTAACAAATGAACAGCTATTAGACATTATTGAAATTGTACAAGAAACCCAAATTGCAGGGGTGATAGCCACCAATACAACCCTCTCAAGAGAAGGATTGAGCTCTCCTCATCAAAACGAAACAGGAGGACTCAGTGGAAAGCCGCTTACGAAACGTTCGACTGAAGTGATTCGTTTTTTGAGCGAAAAAAGTGGACGCGCTTTCCCTATCATAGGTGTAGGTGGTATTTTTTCAGCTGAAGATGCGTTAGAAAAAATAGAAGCGGGCGCTACTTTGGTGCAACTCTACACAGGATTTATTTACGAAGGAGCGGGGCTAGTAAAATCTATCAACAAGAGACTTATCAACTAACCCCTTTAGACAAAAGCACCCCATCATCTTCTGCAGCTTGGCACAGCTATTGCAATATATAGGGAGAACCTTTGCTATTTTAGGCTTTAACATTCAGTATTTCAAAGTACTAAATAAAGAAACATCTGTTGAGGCACCTTTTTCACAACTGACAAAATGGCATTTAATAACGATAAAAAAATGAACATAGGAAATATTGACAGTCTTACTGCAGAACATATAGATGAGGATGCTGAATTCATTCCTCTTCTTACCTCAGAAGATGAGGAAGAAATAGAGCGTGAAACAATCCCTCAGAAGTTACCTATCCTCCCCTTAAAAAACACTGTGCTTTTTCCTGGGGTGGTAATTCCTATTTCGGCAGGACGTGATGCTTCAATTAAATTAATTAATGAAGCTTACGAAACAACCAAAACGATAGGAGTTGTAGCTCAGTTGGATGAAAAAACCGAAGTGCCTGAAGGAAAAGATATCTATCGATTGGGTACTGTAGCACGTATCCTAAGGGTGCTAAAGATGCCCGATGGCAATATAACTATTATCATTCAAGGAAAAAAGCGTTTCCGTATAGAAAGTATTATCGAAGAGAAACCCTATATTCAGGCTTTCATCAAAGAAGTTTTGGACATCAAGCCTAATGTAAACGACAAGGAGTTTGAAGCAACAATTGATGCTGTAAGGGATCTTGCCATTAAAATCATACAAGAGAATCCTAATATTCCTTCAGAGGCTTCTTTTGCGATTAAGAATATTGAGAGTACTTCGTTTCTCATCAACTTTATTGCATCGAATATGAATGCTACCGTGCTTGAAAAACAAGCTGTCTTGGAAATTGATGAACTGAAGGAACGTGCAACCGCTATCTTAAAGTACTTAAGTATCGACCTGCAACGGCTGACATTGCGCAATGAAGTACAATCAAAGGCACGTATTGACATTGATAAGCAACAACGCGAATACTTTTTGCATCAGCAAATGCGCACCATTCAAGAAGAGTTGGGAGGCGTATCGTATGAGGAAGAAATAGAAGAACTTAAAAAGAAAGCTAAAAGCAAGAAGTGGGACAAGAAGGTTAAAGAGCTTTTTGAAAAGGAAGCAAACAAACTACTACGCACGAATCCTAACAGTCCTGACTATAGCATTCAGCGCAATTACTTAGAAGTTTTGTTAGAACTTCCTTGGAATGAGTATTCTAAAGATAATTTTGACCTAAAAAGAGCACAAAAAATCCTCGACAAAGAACACTATGGGCTAGATGAGGTAAAACGCCGCATCATAGAATATTTGGCTGTACTGAAACTTCGCAGCGATATGAAGTCGCCTATCTTGTGTTTCTATGGTCCTCCAGGAGTAGGGAAAACTTCGTTAGGACGTTCGATAGCTAAGGCCTTAAATCGTGAATACGTACGGATGTCGTTAGGAGGTTTGCACGATGAGGCTGAAATACGCGGGCACCGAAAGACCTACATAGGAGCCATGCCTGGGCGTATTTTGCAGCTACTAAAAAAAGCAAAGACTTCTAACCCTGTATTTGTCTTAGATGAAATTGACAAATTAGGCAACAGCAGTTACCAAGGAGACCCTTCATCGGCAATGCTAGAGGTGCTTGACCCTGAACAGAACAAAGAGTTTTATGATAACTTTTTGGAAATGGGCTATGATCTCTCTAAAGTGATGTTTATAGCAACAGCTAATGACCTCAGTTCTATACAACCTGCTCTATTAGATCGTATGGAAATCATTAACGTAACGGGGTATACTATAGAAGAGAAAATAGAAATAGCGAAACGCCATTTATTGCCTAAACAAGTGAAAGAGCACGGAATGAAATCTGCTGACATTCAGTTAGGCAAAAAAGAAATAGAGCGTATCGTAGAAGGATATACTCGTGAATCAGGGGTACGTTCATTGGAAAAAGAAATTGCTAAAGTAGTACGCTATGGGGCTAAGAATCTTGCTATGGAGGAAGAGTACGACCCTAAACTAACTATAGAAGTAATTGAAAAGATATTAGGGCCTGCGCGTTTGGAACGTGATAAGTATGAAGATAATGAGGTAGCAGGAGTAGTAACAGGGCTTGCTTGGACAAGTGTAGGAGGAGATATCCTCTTTATAGAGTCAGCTCTTTCCAAAGGCAAAGGAACGTTGAACATCACTGGAAATTTAGGTCAGATAATGAAAGAATCGGCAACCATTGCCTTGGAATACCTAAAAGCTAATGCTGAACGTTACGGCCTTATACCTAAACTTTTTGAGACTTATGACATACATATACACGTTCCTGAAGGGGCAACGCCTAAAGATGGGCCAAGTGCTGGCATTGCGATGCTCAGCTCGCTAATGTCGCTTTTCACTCAAAAACGAGTAAAAAAACATTTGGCTATGACAGGAGAAATCACCTTGCGTGGCAAAGTGCTTCCTGTAGGAGGTGTTAAAGAAAAAATATTGGCTGGCAAACGTGCAGGAATCAAGGAATATATCTTGTGTAAAGATAACGAAAAAGATATTTTAGAAATCAAACAAGAATATCTGAAAGGGCTTACTTTCCACTATGTAACTGATATGGAAGAAGTCATACGTTTGGCTATTACCAAAGAAGATGTAAAACACAAAAAAGTTTTATCGTTTGAGTAATATTTTGTAATTTTGCAACTCACAAAGTTAATATTAGAATAATGAATCAGAATCAAGAAGACGACATATTAGGTGATAACCATATCGCTACCTCGGCTATTACTCCACTAAGAGCAGATGCTTTTGAGATGACAGAAGCCGAAAAAATAGCTGACATAGAACAACATATGCACGCCATTCTCCACACATTGGGAATGGATTTGAACGATGACAGTTTGAAAGGAACTCCTAAGCGTGTAGCTAAGATGTTCGTAAAAGAAATTTTTGGAGGTTTATTGCCTGAACGGAAGCCTTCAATGTCTACTTTTGACAATTCCTACCATTATGGAGAAATGCTTGTAGAAAAAAATATTGTAGTATATTCCACTTGTGAGCACCACTTGTTACCCATCGTAGGGCGCGCCCACGTAGGATACATCTCTAATGGAAAAGTATTAGGTCTCTCTAAAATGAACCGCATAGTAGAATACTACGCTAAACGTCCTCAAGTACAAGAACGCCTAACAATGCAGATAGTGCAAGAGATGCAACGTGCTTTGGGTACTGAAGATGTAGCTTGTATCATTGATGCCAAGCACTTATGCGTAAATTCTAGAGGTATAGAAGACATTGACAGTAGTACTGTTACTGCTGAGTTTGGAGGTAAATTCAAAGACCCAGAAGTAAGAAAAGAGTTTTTGGAGTACATCAAATTAGAAACAAGATTTCATTAACAAAATAAAAGAAGCGATGATTCTCATCGCTTCTTTTATTTTTTATCTCCTTGCTTTCCCCTAATTATACCTAATAAGCCTTTAATAAAAAAGGACTAAAAGTAGGAGTGTTCCTATTTTAGTCCCTATTATTTATAACCTTATAAAAATAAAGGTTGTCTGTGGAGAAGATGGGACTGTATTTAAATACTAATAAAGACTAATAAAGAACAAAACAATTGATTTTTAAGCACTTACAAATTCTTATATACTAACAAAGACTAATAAACACCAATAAACACAAGTGTTATTAGTCCCTGATTTTAGCAGTAGGGATGAATGAACCCTACAGAAGATTGAATTTAGACATAGCACTGGCTTTAGTCTCATCCGCTATATCAATATAAGGTTTCATAGCTTTATAATCACTATGCCCTGTCCACTTCATAACTACTTGAGGAGGTATACCCAAAGAAAGGGCATTACATATAAAAGTACGCCTTCCCGCGTGCGTTCCTATTAAAGCATATTTAGGAGTTACTTCATCAAAGCGTTCGTTACCTATGTAGTAGGTTTCTCGAATAAGTTCATTTATACCCGCCAGTTCAGCCAATTCTTTTAAATACTCATTCATTCTTTGATTAGTGATAATAGGTAACGCACGCCCTTTACTGTCCTTATAGTCTTTATATTTGTCTAAAATTCCCCTACTGTATTGATTTAATTCTATTTTTAAACTATCATTTGTTTTCATCGTGGTTACCTCAATAAAATTGTCTTTCACATCGCTTTTCTTTAGATTTTCTACATCTGAATAACATAGCCCCGTGAAGCACTGAAATAAAAACACATCACGCACCCTTTCAAGGTACTTCTTTTGTTCAGGTATCTGATATTCCCTAAATTGTTTAAACTCAGTAGGAGTTAAGAATATTATCTTTTTTTGAGTGTTTTTTAACTTAGGTTTGAAGTTCTCAAAGAAAGTACTTGTATTATATCCTTTTTTACAACTCCAACGCAAGAACCATTTTATAAAAGATATATTTTTAGTAACTGTAGTATTTTTGAATTTCAACTCTCCTTGTAAGTAAGTAAGATACTCTACTAACTTTTCCTCAGTAAACTTCTCAAAAGTAAGTTCAGGATCAAAATTAAACAAGTGATTTTTTATAACACGAAGTTTCTTTTTTGTACCAATTGTCCACTGGTTGAAAGTTCCTTCTTCAGCCATAAAATCATCATAGTATTCAAAGAAGGTTTTATCCAAAACTACTTTTTTTCCCCTCCCAATATTAGAATTAAAAACAGATTGAAACTGCTCTTTAGTTGGTATCACTTTTTGTAATTCAAAGTATTTTATGGTGTCTTCGCAGGCCTGTTCAAAGAGTTGTAATTTCCTATTTATAACACTTGCAGGAACTTTCTTCTTTCCGTGTGTGGTATTAGCTTTGCAGCGTTGTGTTTCGTTGCTCCACTTATCCACTTCTATACGATAACCAAGATTAAAGGCTACCATATTACTTCCCCACCTTATGCGGTAACGAGTACGAGCATCGGGTTTATCCTTTTCCTTATCTAATAGGAACTGTGAATGGTATTTTAAGTCCATTTTTATTTTTCTTTTATAGTTATGAAAAAATGTTTTAGTTTTCCAACCACTTTACACTTATATATTGAAGTCTTCTTGACTTTTAATATACAGAAAGTATCCCTATGTTAGAAATTTTGGGTAAAGATACAATAATAAATTCTATAATCTTTCAAATTTTGGAAAAAAAAGATTAAATCTCAAATTCCTATTTATAAGACAATTAATTATATAAAGAAGGATTCGCGAAGGATTGACGAAAGATGAGTGAAGGATTATGATGAAATATGATGATGCTACATATCAAATTCCTTAGTATAGTGCCTCATTTCTTGATTCATTTTCAATACTTTATGTTTATTGAATAAAAAAATATTTTCATTTAAAGAAGTGTATTTGAAATAAAATTGTATCTTTAAAATAAAATTGTACCTTTGAAAAATATTTTGGTTATTCACTATGAATTTTTACTTTCTAATTCTGTTATTGAGCTGTTCTTATGCCTTTTCACAAGAAAAAGAACAGCCTATTACTACAGCTTTTCCTTTTTTACTTATAAGCCCTGATGCTATAGCCTCAGGCAGAGGAGATATA
>CAUQNY010000083.1:0-7702 GCA_963519425.1 uncultured Capnocytophaga sp. | reverse complement strand
AATAGGGCAAAAACGCCCATAACAAAGTAATAAATGTTCTTTTTCATAGTTTTTATTTTTAAATCTTCGGGGGCAAAAGTACAAAACAATGAGCAAATGGCAAATTTTGCTGTACTTTGTTAATTGTTCACTACATACTCAAGCTGTGCAGGGAGCTGACTTTTCTTCATTTGTTCTTTGCTCATCGTTCGGCTGTCTTTTTATTCTTCACATTCATTGCAAGAGGTAGATGGTTATAGAAGTTTTCTGTTTGCTCATTTATTAATTATGTAGTATCTTTGCAATTAGTAACTGCTAACAGTTAAAACATTATGGATAAAAACAGTATTTTGCAGTATAAAAACCAATTTGATGGTATCACTCGTCATATAGAGAGTGAAGATGCCAAAGAACAAATAGAGGTTTGGTTTGCTCGTGAATTGCAAACCATATTAGGCTATGCCCGTTGGGAGAACTTTTTGGTAGCGATACATAGGGCAGTGGCTTCGTGTAAGTCGCAGCAAATCAATGTAGATGATCATTTTCGTGAGGTCACGAAAATGATAGAGATTGGTAAAGGAGGTAAGCGTGAAGTAGTGGATTTTATGCTTACTCGTTATGCTTGCTATCTCATTGCTCAGAATGGCGACCCTAAAAAGGAGGAAGTTGCTTTTGCTCAGAGTTATTTTGCTGTGCAAACCCGCAAGGCAGAACTTATAGAAGAACGCCTTAACTTGCTTTCTCGTTTAGAAACACGCGATAAACTCAGAAGTGCTGAAAAGCAACTTTCGCAAAACATTTATGAGCGTGGCATTGATGATAAAGGCTTTGCGCGTATCCGCTCTAAAGGCGATACCGCTCTTTTTGGTGGGCATACTACTGAGGATATGAAGCTGCGGTTGGGAGTAAAAGCTAACAGACCTTTGGCTGATTTCTTGCCAACACTTACGATTGCTGCTAAAAACCTCGCTACTGAAATGACTAATTACAATGTGGAAAGTAATGATTTGCACGGCGAATCTGCTATTACGCAGGAACACGTACAGAATAATCAAAGTGTGCGACAAATGTTAGGTCAGCGTGGTATCAAGCCAGAAGAATTGCCTCCCGCTGAAGATATTAAGAAATTAGAACGCAAAGTCGCACGCGATGAGAAAACAATTGCTGAAAACTCTCAAAAACTACCTAAAATATGACTATTACAAATACTAACCCAGAGTACTCACTCTAACACTTTGACCTGCAAATTAACTTAATTCAAATAATCTGACATTTTATAATCTTACTCGATGAATCACTTTTCTACTGCCGATTTTGAAGTCCTCATTAAGGGGTGGACTACTGCACTATTCAATTTCGTACCTACTCTATTGGGTACCATAGCCCTTTATTACGCAGGTAAGTATGCCATTGGCTTTCTCCTGAAAATCCTCAAAAAGCTGATGGAGCGCCGCGAAGTAGACCTTGCCTTGCAAAACTTCCTCTTGCAGGTTGTTCGTTGGATACTTTACATTGCGCTCTTCCTTACTATTGTTCAGGTGATAGGGCTGCCTGCTACTCAGTTTATCGCTATTATTACCAGTGGTTTTGTAGCTATTGGGTTGGCATTGCAGGGCTCTCTTTCTAACTTTGCCAGCGGTATAATGATATTGATATTTAAGCCTTTCCGTGTGAGCGATACTATAGAAGCTAATGGACAAAAAGGAGTAGTTAAAAATATTGGGCTCTTTGCTACTACGCTCAATAAGCCTAATAATGAAGAGGCTATTATTCCTAATACACAGTTGTTTAGCAATAGTATTGTAAACTACAGCCGAGAAGAGAAAAGACGGGTATATGTGTTGGTAGGGATAGGTTATAGCTCTAGCATACAGAAGGCACGCGAGATACTGCTCGAGATAGCTCGCCAAGAGTCTTTGGCACTTAAAGACCCTGAGCCTGTGGTGTATGTAGAAGCTCTTGCCGATAGCTCCGTAAACCTCTCTTTGCGCTATTGGTGTATGAATGCCGACTATTTTACCTGCTATTTTCGCACGTTAGAAATCATTAAAAACCGTTTTGATGCAGCAGGCATTGAAATACCATTCCCTCAAGTTCAAGTGCATCAATAGGATGATTTACTGATTAGCAAACTGATAAATTAACTTTATGACAATATGAATTTGCAAGATTTTACCGCTGCACGTGAGAACCTCCAAAAGGTACTTCTGCCCACACACTTGATTTACAGTCCTATCTTTAGCGAAGAGTCAGGAAACAAAATCTTTATAAAGCCCGAAAACCTCCAAAAAACAGGGGCCTTTAAAATCAGAGGGGCCTACAACAAAATCCACAAACTCTCTGAGGAAGAAAAGCGGCGAGGCGTGATCGCCTCTTCAGCAGGCAACCACGCCCAAGGGGTGGCCTATGCTGCTCGCGAATTAGGAATCAAAGCCGTTATCGTGATGCCCAAAACTACTCCCCTCATCAAGGTAGAGTTTACCAAAAAATACGGTGCTGAGGTTATTCTCTATGGCGATGTTTACGATGATGCCTATCAGAAAGCCAAAGAGTTGGAAGCCCAAGAAGGCTATGTTTTTGTTCACCCTTTTAACGATGCCGATGTGCTCGAAGGGCAAGGAACTATCGCCCTTGAAATTCTTGAAGAACTCCCACAAACCGAGGTCATAGTAGTACCGATAGGCGGTGGTGGTCTTATTTCGGGCATTGCTTGTGCAGCTAAGCAACTTAAGCCTGACATTAAAATCATAGGCGTAGAACCCTCTGGAGCAGCCTCTGCTACCGAAGCTCTCAAAAAGAACAAAATCATCACCCTACCCGAAGCCAATACTATTGCCGATGGTACTGCGGTGAAACGTATCGGCGAACTTAACTTCGAATACATTAAGGAATATGTAGACGAGGTGGTAACTGTAGACGACTACGAATTGACCGAAGCTTTTCTTCTCTTGGTCGAAAAACACAAAATTATTGCTGAGAATTCGGGTATCTTGCCAATGGCAGCACTTAAGAAACTCACCGACCGCGGCAAGCATATTGTATCTGTAGTAAGTGGGGGGAATATAGATGTGCTAATGATTTCTTCGATGATTAGCAAAGGGCTCGTCAGTCGCGACCGTATCTTTAATTTTGCTGTAAGCATACCTGACCGGCCTGGTGAATTAGCCAAGGTTACTCAAATCATTGGGCAGGTAGGAGCCAATGTAGTTAAGCTCTCTCACAATCAGTTTAAGAACCTCTCTCGTTTCCGAGACAAAGAGCTTCTGATTACGGTTGAGACCAATGGCACTGCCCACATTCAACGTCTTATAGAGGCTTTTGCCGAGAAAGGATACACTATCAGCAGCACCCAGTAGAACAAACACAGAGCCGCAAAGGCAAATTTCAACTAAGAAATAGCCCTTGCGGCTCTTTTTTGCAGAAGAATGACCTAACCCTTCATTGAGAAAAAGAAAGTTAGTTTTTGACCTTTATTTTAAAAACTTCCTAAGAGCGCAATGCAAAAAGACTAACAATAAACCTAATTGATAAACTGACGTTGAATTTATGACCCTACAACAATACTTTGCTAAATATATTTCGGGAGAATCCGAGCAAATAGAAGCCCTTTGTGCGCTCTACACCAAGCACACTCTGCAAAAGAAAGAATTCCTTTTGCAAAAAGGAGAGATTTGTAAGATTGAAGCTTTTATCACTCAAGGACTGATGCGCACTTATGACATAGACCACAATGGCAATGAGCGAGTTCTTTTCTTTGGGGCTGAAGACTGGTGGGTAACCGATTTTGATAGCTTTATCCACCAAACGCCCTCTCGGCTCTACATTCAAGCTTTAGAAGATACTGAGCTGCTTATCATCAGTCCGGAAGACAAGCGGTATGCTTTTGAGCATATTCCTATTACCGAACGGCTCTTTCGCCTAATGGGGTTGCGTACCCATATCGCCTTACAACGTCGTATGATTGATATGCTGAGTAAAACTGCCGAAGAGCGTTACCACAACTTCCTCACCCAATACCCACACATTGCCCGCCGCCTTACTAATATACAAATAGCCGCTTATCTGGGAGTAACCCACGAGTTTGTAAGCAAGATTAGAAAAAGAATTAGCAAATTTGCTAATTAATTGAACTACTTCAATGCAAAACCCCTCTTCACTGCCATACCTTTGCACCGTGAAATAAACGTTGTAAAAGTATGGCAGTTTTTATATTAATACTCAGCATTATCCTCTTTAGTGTACTCTTTCGCAAACGCGAAGAGCACTGGCTATCTTTTGGCAAAGACCACATCTTGCGAAAATTTGAGCAAGGGGGTCGTACCTTTATCTACGAAGAAGCTTCTTTTGGAGCTTCGCAAGAAACGGTGTATTATACCTATCAATTGGTATACAAACTCACTAAACGCAAAGGCTTACTAGAGAGCAAATACGATTTATACGATTTTTCTTACAACATCTTCTGTTATGAAGAAACAACCCTAAGGATATTTCGCTATGACACTTTTATATACCTTATCCGCTCAGTAGGGGCTATGAGTATTGAAGAGTTTGAAAATATAAACCCGATAATAAGCCGTTAGTAATTAGACCTCCCACACTTCCCATTTCTCCTCTTCCAAGTTCAATTGCTTGTGGAAACTGCGTATTTGCGACTCATCTATGCGTGGATTCTTGTTCAGTTCTTGCAAAACCTCCCGCTGATAGCGCAAAATGTCAATATATTTCTTCCGAACTTCTACAGTAGTGCTGCACTTAGGCATATCTAAGTGGTACTGCCATATGTTCTTTTGGTTTTGCAGCAGAAAGCTGTCAGTAATGCCTTCCTTGTAATGTGTTTGCATATACTCCAAAGCCGCTTTGGCCAACGACTTCCTAATAAGACTCTCAGCTTCTGCTTCCGGAATATGGTCTTCATAATTAGGAAATTTTGCCCAACGGATAAGAGCTGGTAAGCTGAGCCCTTGTACTAGTAAAGTTACCAATATCACAATAAAAGTGATGTATAGTATAAGGCTGCGGTGCGGAAAAGCCTCCCCATTCTCTAAAGTTAGAGGAATAGAAAGTGCCACTGCCAACGAGAGCACCCCGCGCATCCCTGCCCATCCTAATACCAAAGGAACCCTAACGCCCGGCATACGTTCATCGGCTACTGCTATAAAACGCTTCATTATTTGGGTAATGAGTACTGCTCCGTACGACGAGAGCAACCGTACCCCTATCACTACCCCCGTGATGAGCAGTCCGTAGCCCGTAGCAGTGCTCAGGCTTATTCCTTCAGCCTCTATGCCTTTCAGCACCTCAGGCAAAGCAAGCCCTATAAGCGTAAAGGCCAAACCGTTCAGTATAAAACCCAAGATATCCCAGACTGCTATCCCTTTGTTCCGTGTCGAGGCAGCCATAGTAGCACTCAGCCAATACGACATATACATACTGCCCGCAACTACTGCTAGCACTCCCGAGGTTCCCACTTCGTTAGCTATGATATACATCACATAAGGAGCTATAAGAGAGAGAATAACATCCATATTAGCATCGGTAGGAAGATATTTGTACATTTTGCCCATCACCCACGCAATAGCTAAACCTATAAATATCCCTCCAACCACTACCCAAAGGAAGTTCAGTGCCATATCCGTCCACACTAGCTGACCGGTAGTAACCACCAAAGCAGCAAACCTAAATACAATCAGCGAAGAGGCATCGTTGAGCAAGCTCTCGCTTTCTATTATCGTGCTGATGCGGTTGGGCACCTTTACAAACTTCATAATAGCCGAAGCACTCACCGCGTCGGTAGAGCCTATCACTCCTCCCAAAAGAAAACCTAAGGCCAACGAAAACCCAGGGAATACCATATTAGCTACCCACGCCACGGCAGCCGCTGTAATAAACACTACAATAAAGGCAAAACTAAAGATAATCCGTCGCCACTTCCACATCTCTTTCAGCGACAGCGAAAAGACATCCGAATACAAAAGGGGTGGCAAGAAGATGATAAGTACCAAATCAGGGTTCAGTATAATCGCAGGCATATTAGGAATAAAGCTAATTGCCAAGCCTCCTAATACCAAAAGAATAGGGTAGGCCACTTTCAGTCGGTTAGCCAACATGATAAGTAGCATAATAGCCACCATTAGGAGTAATAGGTAAGGAAAATATTGTACCATAGTTCATTAATTATAACGGGACAAAAATAGCAAAAAAACACTATTCAGTAATAGCCCAATAACTATTTTTAGTTTATACATACTCCCTATACTAATACCTAACACATAGAAATTTTTTCTACTGAAAGCATCTTGGAACCATAGTGAACACATCTCGAAGCTGAAGTGAAGAAGAAGCCTACTTTCCACCAATACCAAGATTTCTATAAAACAACCAAAAAACAGGAAAAAAGTAATACTTAAACTTAGATTACCTCAATTCATATTTTTCATTACCCATCGTCAAATTGGCACATTGGTCAAATTCTTCTTATCTTTGCATCTCTGTAGAATAATACAATAAAACCTATAAAATGAAAGCCCTTATCATTGGCGCTACAGGCGCCACCGGAAAAGACCTATTGTCGCAACTTTTAGCCGACGACCGCTACACCCAAGTGCATAGCTTCGTGCGCAAACCCACTACCTTCACCCATCCCAAACTCCATACCCACGTAGTCAATTTCGATGCTCCTGACACTTGGGCTGACTTGCTTTGCGGAGACGTAGCTTTCTCTTGCTTAGGATCCACCTTAGCGGCTGCAGGTAGCAAGGAAGCTCAGTGGCGCGTAGACTACGACTATCAATACACCTTTGCGCAGCAATGTCGCAACAACGGAGTGTCTACCTTTGTACTCGTATCGGCAGCTGGAGCTAAGGCGCAATCTAAACTGTTCTACAACCGTATGAAAGGACAGTTGGAAGACGCTGTCAAAGCCCTTGACTTCCCCCGATTGCTCATCTTCCAACCCTCTATACTCATTCGCTCCAATACCGATAGGGTAGGGGAGAATTTTATGGTCAAAGTCTTCAAATTCTTAAATAAAATAGGCATTTTAAAACGTTACCGTCCTATGCCTACCACTGTCCTTGCCGAGAAAATGCTATCAGCTGTACACAATTCCCCTAAAGGATTTTCCACCTTCGTTTTAGATAAAATTTTTGAGATATAAACTTTACCAAAGTTTAAGAACTTTGTTGAAGTGTCATTAGTATAGCAAATCCTGCTTTTGGTATAGAAAAACAACTCTTTTTCCTCTAACAATCCGTTTTTCTGTACTTTTGCCATTGTAATGCTTAATTTTTTATTACGGTGAAAGAGTACATCATCTTTATAACCCTACTTTTGGGAATGAATGCTTTTGCGCAAATTAGCGTAAAGACAGAATACATAGGCAACTCTGAATTTTACGATGCAGTAGCTGATACTAATACGGGCAATGGTTCCGCTATGATTTATTCAGTAGGTGCAATGGTACCCCTATCGATGCAAGCGTTCGCTGAAGATGACCCTTATAAACGTGCTACCATTTGGGGCGTGGCTCTTAGCAGTACTTTTGTAAAGATGGACAATCAAAATTTTCCTATAGGGAAAGAACTGCCTTCGCAAGTGATGAACTTAGGAGCAACAGTGCTTCACTTACGTCCGTTGAAAGAACGTTGGTCTATGCTGATGGCGCTTGGGATAGGAAGCTATACCCCTGAAAATAGACTGTCGGCCATCCGTATAGACGAAAATG
>CAUQNY010000082.1:0-7709 GCA_963519425.1 uncultured Capnocytophaga sp. | reverse complement strand
AAAAAGATGGGAAGAGCATTTGAATTTAGAAAAGCCCGTAAATTTAAACGTTGGGCTGCAATGGCAAAAACATTTACCCGTATAGGAAAAGACATCGTAATGGCAGTGAAAGAAGGGGGGCCTCACCCTGAGAGTAACTCGCGCTTGCGTGCCGTAATACAAAATGCCAAAGCCGCCAATATGCCCAAAGAAAATGTTGAGCGCGCCATCAAAAAAGCAAGTGAAAAAGATACTGCTAACTACAAGGAAGTTCTTTTTGAAGGCTATGCCCCTCACGGTATTGCCTTGCTCATTGAGACGGCTACTGACAACAACAACCGTACTGTTGCAAATATACGCAGCTACTTCAACAAATGTAATGGAACTTTAGGCACCTCAGGTTCTGTAGAATTTATGTTTGACCACACTTGTAACTTCCGCATAAATGCTAATGGCATAGACCCTGAAGAACTAGAGCTTGAAATGATAGACTTTGGAGCTGAAGAAGTGTTTGTAGACGAAGATGGGATACTTATCTACGCCCCTTTTGAGAGCTTTGGTGCTATACAAAAAGAGTTAGAAGGTCGTGGTATTGAAATTTTATCATCAGGATTTGAACGTATTCCACAAGTAACTAAGGAACTCACCCCCGAGGAGCAAGCCGATGTTGAAAAACTTTTAGAAAAGATTGAAGAAGACGAGGACGTACAGAATATCTATCACACGATGAAAGAAAGTGAGGAGTAATCAATGTGTGTGGCCTCTAAGAACATAT
Organism: uncultured Capnocytophaga sp.; assembly: GCA_963519425.1. Lineage (GTDB taxonomy): Bacteria > Bacteroidota > Bacteroidia > Flavobacteriales > Flavobacteriaceae > Capnocytophaga. The sequence goes on along the minus strand of CAUQNY010000082.1, from coordinate 6,955 downwards.
TATTAGTAGGTTCACTACTGCTGTTGATTAGTCTAATAATAGGAATAACCTCCTTTTAAATTCGGCATTCCCACCCTTTTGTTGCTCCTAGGGGTGGGAATACTTGTTAATAGAGATTATCAATATTCTTAATTTTATCAGCTTTACTATTCTACAAAACTCTCTCCTTTCAGTAGTACCCCTACATTTTAAGGCACCCTATGAAAATAAAATAAGAACTCTTTTAAAAATCCATTGTAATGAACACTATTATCATCGACCCCTATTACACCCTTATCATTGCTACTCTTGTGCTATTGGTAGGGCGTTTTTTGGTTACCAAAATTACGCTATTGAAAAATTTTAACATTCCAGAACCTGTAGCAGGAGGGTTGTTGGCCGCTGTAATTATCTACTTGCTATACGCAACTACAAGCACTTCATTAGAATTCAACACTAGCTTGCAAGACGCTTTTATGTTGTTCTTCTTCTCTTCCATTGGGCTCAGTGCTGACTTTTCACGCTTGAAAGCAGGAGGAAAGGGACTTGTCTTCTTTCTTGGTGTTGTAGCCCTTTTCATTGTCGTACAAAACTCAGTAGGAGTAGGTTTGGCAACTGCCTTAGGTCAGCATCCTATAATGGGATTGGTAACAGGTTCTATCACTCTTACGGGGGGACACGGTACTGCAGGAGCTTGGGGTAAGATATTGGAAACAGAATACGGCATTAAAGGGGCTATTGACTTAGGAATGGCTTCAGCAACCTTTGGACTAGTTTTAGGAGGCCTAATAGGAGGCCCTGTAGCACGCAAGTTGGTAAAAGATTTAGGCAGGACTCCCCTATCAGAAAGCGAGAAACAAAACGATTTTTCTGACCCCAAGGTTGAATTTTTAGAAAATGCAGGCAAACAGCGACTTATCACTGCGAAATCTGCTATTGAGACAATGGCTTTGTTTGCCGCCTGTTTGTCGTTTTCAGCTATTATGGTATCACCTACTGTAACAGCTTGGCTACCTGAAAAATTCACTATTCCTCAGTTTGTATGGGCTTTGTTCTTTGGAGTTATTTTGCGCAATATTCTGACTAATGCTTTCAAAGTAAATATGTTTGACCGTGCTATTGACGTATTTGGCAATGCTTCTTTGAGTCTCTTCTTAGGAATAGCGCTACTGAACTTAAAACTCTGGCAACTATTAGACTTAGCTCTCCCAATGCTCATTATTTTGGCGGCACAAACCTTTGTAATGTGTACATATGCCTATTTTGTTACCTTCCGTTTGATGGGTAGCAACTACGATGCAGCAGTACTATCGGCAGGACATTGTGGTTTTGGTATGGGAGCTACCCCTACAGCAGTTGCCAATATGCAGTCGGTTACAGAACGTTTTGGCCCTTCGCACAAGGCCTTTTTAATTGTACCAATGGTAGGAGCTTTCTTCATAGACTTTATCAATGCTTTTATCTTAACGACATTTATGACTTTCTTACAGTAATCGTTTTCTTTTGCAAGAAAGGTAGGAAATGTGTTTGAGGTCTCTCGGTTATGTTCTTCGTTGTTTTCTGGATGTAGTGCCTAAAAACTAAGGTAAGACTTTCTTTTGTGGAACTTTGACAACTGACTATTAACAGCTAACGATTAAAATTAATATTTTTTTAACTTTTTATTTCGCTAATAAAATAAACTTTCGTACTTTTACGCCCTAAATTTAACTAATTATTATATTTTTATGGATAAAATGATGTTATATCTACCGTTAGCCCTTGCCATTCTTGGGCTTATCTTTATGATTACAAAGGCGTTGTGGGTAAACAAACAAACCACAGGCAATGAGCGAATGCAAAGCATTTCCAAAAGTATTAAGGAAGGTGCTATGGCATTCCTACAAGCAGAATACCGCATTTTAGGTATTTTTGTAATTATTGCCTCCATCGCCCTATTTATTGTTTCTCGTGTAGTAGAGACTTCGCACTGGCTCATCGTAGTAGCATTTGTGTTTGGAGCATTCTTTTCTGCTTTGGCGGGGAACATTGGTATGCGCATTGCTACCAATGCCAATGTGCGCACTACTGAAGCTGCCCGCACAAGCTTACCAAAAGCCTTAAAGGTATCTTTTGGTGGGGGTACTGTAATGGGATTGGGAGTAGCAGGCTTAGCCGTATTGGGTTTGAGCTTGTTCTTCATTCTTTTTGTAAGTACTTTCGTGGTGGGAGCTCAACCTTTCTATGACGAGATGACCCTTGTCTTAGAAGCCTTAGCAGGTTTCTCATTAGGTGCTGAATCAATAGCTCTTTTTGCTCGTGTTGGGGGAGGTATTTACACTAAAGCTGCTGACGTAGGTGCTGACCTCGTAGGAAAAGTAGAAGCAGGTATCCCTGAAGACGACCCTCGTAACCCAGCTACTATTGCTGACAACGTAGGAGATAACGTAGGGGACGTAGCAGGTATGGGTGCTGACCTATTTGGTTCTTATGTAGCTACTGTTCTCGCTTCGATGGTATTGGGTAACTACGTGATTAAAGATATGGCTGGCAATGGCACTTTCACTGATGCTTTTGGAGGTTTAGGACCTATCTTGTTGCCTTTGGTAATTGCAGGGGTTGGTATCATTGCCTCTATCATTGGTACTTTCTTCGTTGGCATTAAAAGCAATGAAGCAAAAGAGAAAGAAGTACAAAGCTCTCTTAACACTGGTAACTACATAGCTTTAGGCCTTACTTTGGTAGCTTGCTTCTTCTTGATCAAAAATATGTTACCTGAAACCATCTTGATGAGTTTCTTTGGTGAAGGTGTAAAAAGCATTCCAAGCATCAATGTGTTCTATGCAACTATCGTAGGATTGGCTGTAGGCTTACTTATTTCTGCCATTACCGAACACTTTACTGCTCTAGGTAAAAAACCGGTATTGAATATCGTACAAAATTCATCAACCGGAGCTGCTACCAATATCATTGCAGGTTTGGCTACTGGTATGAAATCAACTTTTGGTTCTGTATTACTATTTGCTGTGGCTATCTGGGGCTCTTACTCTTTAGCTGGTTTCTATGGGGTAGCGATTGCTGCTTCAGCAATGATGGCTACTACTGCTATGCAGCTCGCTATTGATGCCTTTGGCCCTATCGCGGACAACGCAGGAGGAGTGGCTGAGATGAGTGAATTGCCAAAAGAAGTACGCCAACGTACAGATATTTTAGACTCAGTAGGAAACACTACTGCAGCTGTAGGTAAAGGTTTTGCCATTGCTTCTGCAGCTCTTACTGCCTTAGCTTTATTTGCTGCTTATGTTACCTTTACAGGCATTGATGGTATCAACATTTTCAAAGCCGATGTATTAGCAGCTTTGTTTATAGGAGGTATGATTCCGGTAATTTTCTCAGCCTTGGCAATGCAATCAGTAGGGAAAGCTGCTATGGATATGGTGAACGAAGTGCGTCGCCAGTTCCGCGAAATCCCTGGTATTATGGAAGGAAAAGGTACTCCAGAGTACGGCAGATGTGTAGATATTTCTACAAAAGCTGCTTTACGCGAAATGATGTTGCCTGGTGCTATTACTATTATCACTCCTATTATTATCGGTTTTGTGATGGGTGCTGAAGCTCTTGGTGCTTATATGGCTGGTGTAGCTGTATCGGGGGTAGTATGGGCTATCTTCCAAAACAATGCTGGTGGTGCTTGGGACAATGCTAAGAAATCATTTGAGGCTGGGGTAGAAATCAACGGACAAATGACTTACAAAGGTTCTGATGCACACAAAGCAGCCGTTACTGGTGATACCGTAGGTGATCCATTCAAAGATACTTCAGGCCCTTCAATGAATATCCTTATTAAACTTACTTGCTTGGTAGGTTTAGTAATTGCTCCTATCTTGGGAGGACATACTACTGATGCTAGTGGGATGCCTATAGAAGCACAAATTCGTCAAGCAGAAAGCGAAAATGCTATGATGATGAATGAAGAAACTACAATGGCTAAAGAAGGTGTACTAAATGCAGATGGTAACTATGAATACAATGTAGGCGAGATGTCAGACTTGACTTTATTTGACAAAGCAACTTTGCACGTAGGACAAAACTCATCTGAACGCCATATTGTACGTTTGTTGGAAGACCCTACTTTCATTACCAAAGAGCAATTCAAAGATAATTGGGTTACCTTGGACAGAACCTATTTTAAATCAGGTAGTGATGAACTTACTCCTGAATCGCTAGTACAGCTGCAAAACCTTGTAGCTATTTTGAAAGCTTATCCTAAAGCTGCGATTCGTTTGGGAGGTTATACTGATAACACTGGTAGTCCAGAAGGCAACTTAAAGCTCTCTCAAAAACGCGCAGAGTCTGTTATGAACAAACTTATCGAACTTGGTGCAAACAAAGAGCAGCTAACAGCTGAGGGCTACGGAGCCAATCATTTTTTGTGCCCAGACAATGATACTGAAGCTTGTAAAGCCAAAAACAGACGTATTGATGTGCGTTTGAATGAAAAATAGCAACAGTATTTGTTAATGAATAATGAATTCAAGAAAAGGGTGTCAAGAAAATTATTTTCTCGACATCCTTTTTTATAACCTTATAGACGATGAAAACAACTATTCTTTCAGCCTTACTACTGACAGTTTTAGTAGGCTGCAACTCTTCAAACACTAATACAATGACAAATACCCCTGAGAATAATCCATTATTGATAGCGAGTACCCTCCCCTATGGTGCTCCTGATTTTTCAAAAATTAAAGATGAGCACTATCGGCCAGCATTGCTCAAAGCTATGACGCTACAAGAAGAGCGCATCAGTAGTATTGCAAACAACCCAGAAGCTCCTACTTTTGAGAATACCATCATAGCTTTGGAAAAGAGTGGCATAGAGTTAGAACGCGCTTCGGCAGTGTACCACGCACTAACCGAGGCAAATACAAACGATACCTTAAAAGTATTGCAAAAAGAACTTTCACCGAAGTTTGCTGAACACACCGATGGTATTCGACTAAACGAAAAGCTCTTTGATCGTATCAAAGCACTGTACGATAAACGTGAGGATTTGGCTTTAGATGCTGAATCGCTTAAATTGTTAGAGAACTATTATGAAGATTTTGTAATAGCAGGAGCTAATCTATCGGCAGCCGACAAGGAAACTCTCAAAAAATACAATAGCGAGTTAGCTTCTTTGGGAACAGAATTCAATCAAACACTTTTAGAAGGTAGTTTGGCAGCAGCGCAGACTATAGATGGCAAAAAGGTAGCTATTGTTAATACTACTCAGCAACCGCTTCTCTCTGAACTAAATGACCGAGCGCAACGAAAACAACTATTTGAAGCCAGCTGGATGCGTACTGATGGAGGAGCACATAATACTAATGAGATACTGACACGCATTGCACTACTCCGTGCCAAAAAAGCAGCTCTTTTAGGGTTTAAGAACTATGCTGAATGGAGCTTGCAACGCACAATGGTGAAAACTCCTGCTACTATTGCTAAATTCTTTAAGGATTTGGTACCCGCTTCAGTAGGAAAGGCACAAGCAGAAGCAAAAGAGATACAAGCTCAAATTATACAAACAGGCGCAAAATTTACCTTAGAACCCTATGACTGGAATTTCTACGCTGAACAAGTGCGTAAAGCTAAATACGATCTAGATGAGAATGAAATCAAACCATACTTTGAATTGATGAATGTGCTCAAAAATGGGGTGTTTTATGCAGCTACAAAACTCTATGGTATCACCTTTAAAGAGCGAAAAGACATTCCAGTGTATCATCCTGATGTGGTAGTGTATGAACTCTTGGAAGAAGACGGTACACCTTTAGGATTGTTTTATGGAGATTTCTATGCACGTGAAAGCAAACGTGGAGGGGCGTGGATGAGCAACTTTATAGATCAGTCGAAATTGTTAGGCACTAAACCTGTTATCTACAATGTGTGCAACTATGTAAAACCTGCTGATGGAAAACCAGCCCTCCTTACTTACGACGAGGTTACAACCCTTTTTCACGAGTTTGGACACGCGTTGCATGGCTTTTTTGCCAATCAAGAATATGCGAGCTTGTCGGGAACAGCAGTAGCTCGTGATTTTGTAGAGTTTCCTTCTCAATTCAATGAGCATTGGGCTTTGTATCCTGATATTCTCAAAAATTATGCGGTACACTATCAAACCAAACAAGCTATTCCTCAAGCTCTCATAGACAAAATTAAAAATGCAAGTACTTTTAATGAAGGTTATTCCTTTACAGAAGTATTGGCGGCAGCCAATTTAGACTTGCAATGGCATACGATTCCAGCCGATACAATTATCAATAGTGTGAATGATTTTGAGCGAAAAGCACTTGAAAGAACAGGTTTGTTAGTAAAAGAGGTACCTCCGAGATATCGTTCATCTTACTTTGCACACATATTTGGTGGAGGCTACGGAGCAGGCTACTATTCCTATCAGTGGACAGAAATGCTCTGCCACGATGCCTACCAATGGTTTGTAGAAAATGGAGGACTTAGTCGTGCTAATGGGCAACGCTTTAGAGAGCTTGTTCTTTCTAAAGGTAATACTATGGATTATGAAAAAATGTATTTAAATTTTAGAGGAAAAGCCCCTGCTATAGAGCCTTTGCTAAAAGCAAGAGGGTTGCAATAATCTCAATTTAAACTATAGTTTTAGCCTTTAAGAAGTATTTTTATGAATTTACCAAGAAAAATTATCTTTCTGAAAATGAACAAACTAATAAATGAACACAAAAAAATATCAAAAAAAGTTCTTAAAAAGTTTGCAGGAATGAAAAAGTAGCCTTACCTTTGCACCGCAAAAAAGAAAAAAGGAGTTCATAGAAATATACAAGGAGAGGTGCCGGAGTGGTAACGGAGCAGATTGCTAATCTGTCGGCGAGTAATCGTCGCCTGGGTTCGAGTCCCAGTCTCTCCGCATCTAAATAGCTTGTAGCTTAATTTTCGGGGCGTAGCGTAGTCCGGTCATCGCGCCTGGTTTGGGACCAGGAGGTCG
>CAUQNY010000081.1:0-7734 GCA_963519425.1 uncultured Capnocytophaga sp. | reverse complement strand
TTTTGTGGTTTATTAATAAAGTATAAACCTATTATCTTAAATGCGAATGCCGTGAGCCTACATTGAAGGGTTTGGTAGTTTAGGTATTATTTTGTATTTTTGTGCTTTGATAAAACAATGGGATTCTGGCGCAGACGAATGATCATATTATGCTACAAAAAGTCTCTGGAAATATAGGAAAACAAGTGGTACTAAAAAAGAAAATAATAGTTACAGTCTTCGACAGAGCCGAAAACAGAAACATTCAAGAGATACCTCCCTCACTTCTCCCAAAAAAACAACTCCACAATGACCCAACTGCTACATTTCATAAAAAGCTGGACACTCCCTATCTCAATGAGCATCGGCGCCATAGCCTATTTAGTGTCCTACTACATCCCAGCTTTAGAGGAACTTTCACAGAGCCTTGCCCCCATTTTCAGCAGCATACTGCCCCTGTTTATGTTCCTCATCCTATACGTAACCTTTTGTAAAGTCGATTTTAAAAAGCTAACCACCGTGCCTTGGCATTGGTGGACAGCCCTAGTACAATGCCTTTTAGTCAGCGCAATCGTAGGCACTATTCTTTTCTTTAGCATTAGCCCAAAAGAGTTAATCCTCTTAGAGAGCGTACTAGCCTGCGTCATAAGTCCTTGTGCAGCCGCAGCCGCAGTAGTAACCCTCAAGCTCGGAGGCAATTTAGAACAAATGACCACTTATACATTCCTGTCCAATCTCCTGTGTGCAATGCTTATTCCCATATGTTTTCCCCTGATAGAACCGACATCCCACCTCACCTTCTGGGGGGCATTCACACTGATCATTCAGAAAGTATGCCTAGTATTAGTCGCACCTATGCTACTAGCCCTTCTCACCAAGAGCCTTCCTCAGCTACATCGTTTTCACCAATGGCTCATCCACATCCCCGACCTTTCCTTCTATCTTTGGGGCTGCTCCCTGATGATAGTAACAGGAACCACCTTGAAAAACATCTTTCACGCCGCCTCATCTATAAGCTACCTCCTTCTTATCGCCTTTTTAGGACTACTATTGTGCATACTACAATACGCCATAGGCCGACGCATAGGCCGTTATTTTGGCACCTCAATCGAAACAGGGCAAGCCTTAGGGCAAAAGAATACCGCTTTTGCTATCTGGATAGCCACCACCTACCTACACCCCCTGTCTACAGTAGGCCCTGGTTGCTATATTCTATGGCAAAACATCATCAATTCTATAGAGATTTGGAAGAAGGGTAAGTACAGTGCTTAGTCCCTAATAATGAAGTAAGAACAACCACCCCAACCGCCCCCTATAGCCTACCGAGTAAGATTTTCCGCTCTTTTTTCAAGCACAAAAAAGGTCTCTTTTTCAGTTGAAAAAGAGACCTTTTTAATTATTTTCAGAGGTATTATACTACCAAGAGAACTTCTTTTGTGCTACCTCCAAAGCTTCAATAATGATGTTACATCCTTCTTTAATTTCCTCTTCAGTAAGTGTCAAAGGAGGCGATAAGCGAACTGCACGGTGTTCAAACAGCAACCAATACACGATAAGCCCCCTATCCTGACAATAGTTCACTACGAAGTCTGCTATTTCAGCAGTCTTTACAATCACAGCCAACATCAGTCCTCGTCCGTTCACACTTTCTATCAAAGGGTGTTGCAAGTATTCTCGAAATAGTTTTTCTTTCTGTAAAGTCTGTGGCATCAGGTCAGTAGAGATAAGAGTTTTGAGGGTAGCCAACGAGGCCGCAGCTATTACAGGGTTGCCCCCAAATGTAGTGATATGCCCCATTTTAGGGCTGTGCGCCAACAGCTGCATACGCTCGTACGACGACACAAAAGCCCCCACAGGCATACCACTGGCCATTCCCTTCCCTATAGCGATAATATCGGGCGTAAAGCCATAGTTCTGAAAGCCGAAGAGTTTGCCCGTGCGTCCAAAGCCAGGTTGTATTTCATCTATGATGAGCAAGGCACCTACCTCTTCGCAACGGCGTTTCACTTTGATAAGATAGTCGTTTTGAGGTTCTATAAATCCAGCACCCCCTTGGATACTTTCCAGCACCACTCCAGCCGTACGCTCTGTGATTTTGAGAATATCTTCCTCATTGTTGAACTCTATAAAGTCTACATCAGGAATCAAAGGGCGGTAAGCACGCTTGCGCTCTTCGTACCCCATCAGGCTCATAGAGCCCTGTGTATTCCCGTGATAGGCATTCTTAGCCGCGATGAGTTGTGTACGTCCTGTAGCGCGCTTGGCCAGCTTCACCGAGCCTTCAATAGCTTCGGTACCTGAGTTTACCAAATAGGTAGTGTTAAGCTCTGGTGGCAACTGCTCTGCAAGGAGCTTACAGAAGTCTACCGCAGGCTTTTGAATGTACTCGCCATAGACCATTACGTGCATATAGGTAGCACATTGCTCTTGGATAGCCTCTACCACCGCAGGGTGGCAGTGCCCTAAAGTGCAAGCCGAAACACCTGCTACAAAGTCCAAATAGCGCTTGCCATCGGTGGTGTATATATAACTTCCTTCGGCGCGTTGCACCTCCAACAATCGCGGATAAGGCGAGGTAGGTGCTTGATATTTCAAAAAATCTTGTTCTTGTGTCATTTTCTTTGTTAATCTTCTATTGGTTGTTAGAGAGGATTCTTTCTAGGGTAGTGAGGTCTTGTACGAGTACTTGTCGGGCTTTGCTACCTTCAAAGGGGCCTACAATACCGGCGTGTTCCAGCTGATCGATGAGGCGACCTGCGCGGTTGTAGCCTAATTTGAGTTTGCGCTGCAAAAGCGATGCCGACCCTTGTTGGGCAGTTACCACTACTTCGGCAGCCTCTCGGAACATTGAGTCGCGTTCGGCAGGATCAAAGTCGGTGTCAGTAGGTTCGCTGTCGGGGCCTACGTATTCGGGTAGTAGGTAGGCATTAGGGTAAGCACGTTGCGAGCCTATGTACTCGGTGATGCGCTGTATTTCAGGCGTGTCTACAAAGGCACACTGTATGCGTATCATTTCATTTCCTTGCGTATAGAGCATATCGCCACGTCCAATGAGCTGTTCGGCACCAGAGCCGTCTAAGATGGTCTTAGAGTCTATCTTTGAAGGCACCTTGAAAGCTATACGCGCCGGGAAGTTGGCCTTGATAACCCCTGTGATAACGTTCACTGAAGGACGTTGGGTGGCAATAATGAGGTGGATACCGATAGCACGCGCCAGCTGCGCTAAACGGCCAATGGGGTATTCTACTTCCTTTCCTGCTGTCATTATCAGGTCGGCAAACTCGTCTACTACTAGGACGATATACGGCAAGAAGCGGTGCCCTTCGTTAGGGTTCAGCTGTCGGAGTTTGAACTTAGTGTTGTACTCTTTGATGTTGCGCGCTTGAGCATTTTTGAGCAGTTCGTAGCGGTTGTCCATCTCTATGCAGAGGGAGTTGAGCGTATTGACTACTTTCTTGGTATCGGTGATAATCGCTTCCTCGCTATCGGGCAGTTTGGCTAGAAAATGTCGTTCGATGTGTTCAAAGATAGAAAGCTCTACTTTCTTGGGGTCTACGAGTACGAACTTGAGTTCTGAAGGGTGTTTTTTGTAGAGCAAAGAGGCGAGTACGACGTTTATCCCTACTGATTTTCCTTGTCCTGTAGCTCCTGCCATTAGGAGGTGAGGCATTTTGGTAAGGTCGGCTACGAAGGTTTCGTTGCTGATAGTCTTTCCGAAGGCAATAGGCAAATCCATCTCGGCATGTTGGAACCTTGGAGAAGTAATGACGGTACGCATAAAGACGAGCTTGCCATTTTGGTTAGGCACTTCAATTCCGATGGTTCCTTTGCCTGGTATTGGGGCTATGATGCGGATTCCTTTGGCTGCCAATTTCAGAGCTATGTCGTCTTCTAAACTCTTAATCTTGGAGATGCGTATTCCGGCTACGGGGACAATCTCGTAGAGGGTTACGGTAGGGCCAGGAGTAGCCTTAATCTTTTCGATGTCAATTTTGTAGTCCTTAAGGACACGGATAATCTTGTCGTTGTTTTCTTTCAGTTCTTCCTCGTTAATGACGATGCTGCTGTTTTCGGGGGTCTTGAGCAGGTCGAGAGTAGGGAAACGGTATTCGCTTAGGTCTAAACGAGGGTCGTATTCGCCGTAATCTTGGACTAATTGTTGTGCCAATGTTTCGGCATCTACCAAAGGTGCAGGTACTACGGGCACAATAGGCGCCTCGACCGGCTCGTCGTTCTTGGAAGTATCGTTAATGATGAGGGTTCCTTTTTTTTCGCCAGAGGCATTCAGCAGAGGGATTTCTTTTTCGTGGGTGAAAGGGTCTATAGGTTCGTCGTCTACCTGAGGAATAAAGATGTCGTCGTTCTCATCTTCCTCGTCGTCGCTTTCGTCCTCGGTATGTTCGTCAGTATCGCTGTTGTTTTCGTCGTCTGTTGAGAGTGTTTTGTCCTTTCGGAATTTAGCAAAGGAATTTTGGACGAAATCTATCATCTTAGATGGCGTTATGTGGAGTTTAAAGATTGAAAAGCAGAACCACAAGAATACCAATAGCAATACGGTGCCTGCGGTGCCCAAATAGTCTTGCAACCAATGATTCAGTTCGTAGCCAGAGACTCCTGCCAAGACAGTTCCTTTGCCAGAAAAGAACCCTAGAAGGGTGGCAAAGAAAACCATTAGGAGAGTGCCCCAGAACCATTGGTTTAACAAGGAGCTCTCTATCTTGATGAGCATTTTTAGCCCTGTAAAAAGGAGCATCCATATCAAGATGACAGTGGCTAAGCCAAAGCCCTTGTAAACCAAAATGTAGCTGAGTTTAGCTCCGAGCTTCCCGCCAGAGTTGTGCACAAGGACTTCGCGCACCGAGAGTTGATCCCAGACACTTTGGTCGGCTTCCCAATAGAAGAAGTATGAAATGAAGAGAAATAACAAAAATAGGGAGAATAACCCCAAGCCTATGCCAAAGAGTTGCTGGTACTTATAGATTTGGGAAGCACCAGATTTCTTTGCTTTTTTCTCGACAGGGGCTTGGGAGCCATCGTTTTTCTTAGGTGGTTGTTTTTTCTTTTTTGCCATTGTTGGGGTATGCTATTTTTGGGGCAAAGATAAGGAGAATTTGCCAATTAGCAAATTTAGGAATGTGTTAATAGACAAGATACTATTTCTTTCTACAAAGTTATTGTTTTTTTCTGTTGGGGAGTTGTTTTGCAGAAACTCAGCAGTGTGTGAAAGTACACTTGTTTGCCACTTCGTCTCCACTATGTCTCCACTGTAGCTCTAAGATGCCTCTGGTAGAAAATTTTTCTTTTTTAAGTATTCAATTTCAGTTTAGGGAGCAATGAGTTATTTGAGGTATCTATTTAGCTACATACTAATTGACTTTGGAAAACGGGAGAACGCTCTACAATTCTTTTCATTCATTTGTTAAAGGAGGAGTACGCCAATGGTGGGAAGATAAGCATTTCTAATCTTGTAAATACGGAGGAGTCGGACTATGAGCGTGTGTATAAGTGTTGTGATTTCTTTGCTAAGCAGGGCAAAGAAACTATGATATTACCACGATTTAACTCGCCCTTAAAAAAATGAGACTTACCAACGACTTTATGCCAACTTACAAGGCACCCCTACTGTGGTAAATGTCCTGATTTTAAGGTAGGAGATAAGTTTTACGAGCACGAGGAATATAGAGGCACTGAAAAATCGTTGTCCAATATGATAAAAAGAGGTCTAAAACAGTCTAATTGTATTGTAATAGATGAAGGAGGTTATACAATAGAGCACCTTGAAAAGCTCGTCAAGTTTAGTATTAAAGAAGGAAAACAAATAAGAGAGGTATGGGTATTAAAAAGAGGTGGGACTTAGTGCAGATAGAGTTCTTACAATAAACCCGAACGCCTATGAAAAGATAAATCTTAACATAGGCGTTGGTGTTATCGAATCCGCAGAATCGATGCCGCAAAAGTACAACTTTTTTTTAACTACCAAAACTTTTTTCAACTTTCTGCATATACCCCCTCATAAGAAAGGATAGCTTCTACAGTACGAGGGGATAAAAATACCCTACCTGATACCTCCGAAGCCGTAACCGAGGGCGTAAACCCCAAAGACATGCCTATAAAAGAAGCCTTTGCTAACAACCCCGCTCTTTCAGGGGAAATATTCCCCACAATACCCTATGCAGTAGGTGTAACGGGGGTGGTAGTGAGTGAGGTAGAAAAACAAGTAGAGAAACGATTGGAAAAGCTTGGTGAAAACTATATAGAGAAGGTAATAAAGGAGTACGCCAATGGTGGGAAGATAAGCATTTCTAATCTTGTAAATACGGAGGGGTCGGACTATAAGCGTGTGTATAAGTGCTGTGATTTCTTTGCTAAGCAGGGCAAAGAAACTATGATATTACCAAGGTTTAATTCTCTCCTACGAAATGAGCTTTATCAGCAACTTTATGCCGATTTCCAAGGAACCTCTTATTGGGGCAAGTGTCCTGACTTTAAGGTAGGAGATAAGTTTTACGAGCACAGGAACATAGAGGCACTGAAAAATCGTTGTCCAATATGATAAAAAGAGGTCTAAAACAGTCTAATTGTATTGTAATAGATGAAGGAGGTTATACAATAGAGCACCTTGAAAAGCTCGTCAAGTTTAGTATTAAAGAAGGAAAACAAATAAGAGAGGTATGGGTATTAAAAAGAGGTGGGACTTAGTGCAGATAGAGTTCTTACAATAAACCCGAACGCCTATGAAAAGATAAATCTTAACATAGGCGTTGGTGTTATCGAATCCGCAGAATCGATGCCGCAAAAGTACAACTTTTTTTTAACTAATTCAACTTGCTAGTTATTGATTATTTTAAATAACTGTAACCCCAAAATATACATTGTAATCTTTATTAAAAAACCTTTTAAAGTAACAGAATGTATTGTTCTAGGAAACATCTTTTTAATATCACTTATAGCTACTTCTACACGTTTTCTCATCTTTAACTTCTGTCTACTTTGTTTTTCTGAGTCGGGTCTTTTGCTATTCTTTTTTCGTTGTGTTTTTAACTCAACGCATTTATTTTCAAGTAGATAATCTTCTATTTGATAATCTGTATAAGCACTATCCCCATAAAGTTTTGCCTCTGGTGGAAAAATCTCTGTAATCTTATCTAGGGCTTTCACATCTGCCGTTTTTCCTACGGTAAAATGAAACGCAATTGGTATGCCTTCTCCTGTTGTAACTAACTGAACTTTAATCCCATAAAAATAAGACCGCATACTTGCTGTATAGCCTCTATATTGTTTGCCTTTTGCTATTTTACATCTATTAATACGAATGTTTTGACAAATAGGTATAGGAAATGAATCTATGATATAATTCATTTCACAAGTAATCTCTTTATAAAAAGAGGTTATCAAATGAAATAATTCATAAAGCATATTTCCCAAACTATGTAAGCGCCTATTAAACCTACTTTCTTCTAACATATTAGGAAATAGGTTATATTGTTTAACAAATTTGATAGCCAAACGATAGTTCCCGTAGAAACTTGTAGCAGCTATAAATGCCGTTGTAATAATCTCGCTGTCAGATACTTTTCTGCGAATATCTTCAGAATGATTAATTTCTTTTAAAATATCATCGATAATACAAAAAGTTGATGTAATTTTGTCTTTGCAAAGCATTGGAGTTGTTTTTATTTTTTTGCAATTACAAATATACAAATCTTTTGCTTTGCTTTTTTATTTTTTAAACTTTTCAACTAGCAAGTTAAATTA
>CAUQNY010000080.1:0-7835 GCA_963519425.1 uncultured Capnocytophaga sp. | reverse complement strand
GCAAAGAGAAGAATATACCTTTCAAAACACCGCTTAGCCTTTCGGTATTAAACAAGGAGCAAGTAAGCAATCGTTTTGATGTTGTGATTTCTAAAATGGGCGGACTTGAGGCTATTGCCGAAGTAAGTGCTGCTATAGAGGGAGCAATGTCTTTCCGCGTAAAAGCTAATGAATACTTTATTCCAATGGGAGGAGCGGTGAATGTAGAGGATGAACTCAAAAAACTACAAGAGGAACTCACCTATACACAAGGCTTTTTAGGGTCAGTGCGCAAGAAACTTTCTAATGAGAAGTTCGTAAACTCAGCCCCTGCTCAAGTAGTGGATAACGAGCGCAAGAAAGAAGCGGATGCGCTTGCCAAAATAGCAACTATTGAAAAGGCAATAGATACTTTATCAAAATAATAACAATAATTTATTTTATACACTTTGCCAAAGTTTTACTTTGGCAAAGTCTTTTTATAAATATGCTTAGAAAACTTTCTTATCGTCCTGATATTGATGGACTCCGTGCTTTAGCAGTAATTTCTGTTATACTATTTCATATCAATCCTGATTATATGCCAAGTGGTTTTTTAGGGGTAGATGTGTTTTTTGTGATTTCAGGTTTTTTGATAACTTCTATCATTTACAAAGAAATGGCAGAGGGTGCTTTTTCTTTTGCCAATTTCTACAATAGACGTATTAAGCGCATCTTACCCGTTTTTTTTGTGGTATTGATAGTAGGGCTTGTCATAGTGCGGTGCTTGTTTATATCAAGAGATTATTATAGTGTATCTAATAGTGCTATTGCCTCAATACTTTTTTTGTCTAATATATATTTTTCGCGCATAGGAGATTATTTTGATATTGCCGCTGAAGAACGCCCTTTTACACACTTGTGGTCTTTGTCAGTAGAGGAACAATTCTATTTTATTTTTCCCTTATTGCTGTTGTTTATTTTTAAGACAAAAGCACTTTCAAAAAACAAATTAGGAACATTAGTTGCCATATTAGGGATTTTTATACTGCTATCATTCGTTAAACTTAAAAATATAGGAATTGAATTAACTCCTTATTACCTTCCTCATTTACGAATGATTGAACTTCTTACTGGAGCAATCCTTTCTATATTTCTATTTGAGAAAAGCAATAAATTAACTGTTTTGCAATCTAATATTTTAGGTGTTGTAGCCTTAATAACGCTTCTTTTTTGTCTCTATCTAAAAGATTTTTTCATTCCTCCATATTTTCCCGGTGTGTTAGCTCTTTTGCCTTGTATAGCTACTTGTTTACTTATTTTAGCAAATGAAAAAGGTTTATGGGGTGCTAAAATTTTCACTCTCAAAATTACTGTATGGATAGGAAAATTGTCTTACTCTCTCTATTTGTGGCATTGGTTAGTATTAGCTGTATTTAGGTATCTTTATGGGGCAGGTACCCTGCCGATCAAACAACTCATGATAGCCTTAATTCTTATTATTGTACTATCTATAATAAGTTATTATGTTATAGAACAGAGGTTTAGGTACAATAACTTTTCTTTCAAAAAGAATCTAACACTTTTCTATGTTTTTCCTTCCCTTTTAATTGTATTATTGTGCTATGACCTTTATAAGGCAGAAGTTCCTGAATACTTAATGAAATATCGTCTCTATCCTCCTGTTGCTTGCAACGAATGTAAAGACGGGGAAACATTAATGCAGTTTGGGAAACTAAATAGCGATTTATCTCAAAAGATATTATTGGCAGGAGATAGCAATACAGCTCACCTAATTCCGTTTATTAATCTTATTGGAGAAAAAGAAGGTTGGAAAACTGATGTTATTTCAGCTAGAGCTTGTCCTTTCTTATTTAATTACCAACACAATAATATCGGCAAGGAATGCATTACAATGAACCAATATCTTGCAAAACACTATCAAGAATACAATATTATAATACTTTCAAATAACATTTCTGAAGATACTTATATACCTAATTTCAGAGAACGACTTTTACAGACTATTAAAAAACTATTGGATGAGAAGAAAAAGGTGTATTTAATTAATAGTTATTCTATTTTTGATGTTGATTTACCTAAAATAAAACATATTGAAAATACACTGAATATTCACTGGAAAGTTCCTTTTAAAGGTGAAAAATACCACGAAAACACGTTGCGATGGAATATGATTGTTGATATGATAAGGGATAGATTTCCTCAAGTTTCTATTATAGACTTAACAACATATATTCCTGATGATGGTATGATAGATGGGAAGCCTATTATATTGGATACTAACCATTGGAATGTCTATGGAGCTAAGAAAATAGCTGAACAGTTTATAAAAGATGGGAAAAGATTGATTCGTGAAGAAGATTTGAAGTAATTCTGTTTTGTAATAGAAAAATAAATATTATCTTTGCGCAATTATAATCTCTTATAAATAAAATGGAACACTTAAAACAATTAATAGATGAAGCGTGGGAAAATCGCTCACTGCTTAGATTTAGGTCAGCTACGGGTAGCCGAGCCTACTGCCGATGGCTGGAAAGTAAACGAATGGGTGAAGAAAGCCGTGGTGATGTACTTCCCAATCCAGAATATGAAGCCTGTAGAGGTGGGTATCTTTGAGTTTCACGACAAGATTCCGCTCAAACACAACTATGATGAGAAAGGCGTGCGCGTAGTGCCGCCAGCCGTAGCACGTAGGGGCTCATACGTAGCTAAGGGAGTTATCTTGATGCCCAGCTATGTCAATATTGGTGCGTATGTAGACGAAGGTACTATGGTCGATACGTGGGCTACGGTGGGTAGTTGCGCTCAGATAGGCAAGCACGTGCACCTGAGTGGTGGCGTAGGAGTAGGAGGGGTGTTAGAGCCCTTACAAGCTGCCCCTGTGATAGTAGAAGACGGAGCTTTCATCGGGTCGCGTTGTATCTTGGTAGAAGGGGTGCGTGTGGGCAAAGAGGCCGTATTGGGGGCTAATGTAGTACTCACCGCCTCTACTAAAATCATAGATGTAACCGGCGAACGCCCTGTAGAGCTCAAAGGCTATGTGCCAGAGCACTCGGTAGTAATCCCTGGTAGCTACACCAAACATTTCCCAGCGGGCGATTACCAAGTGCCTTGTGCCCTTATTATCGGTCAGCGCAAGGCCTCTACCGACAAGAAAACATCGCTAAACGATGCTCTTAGAGAATACGGAGTGTCTGTTTAAAAACGAGATACAAAAGGCAAAATGCAAAAAGGCTGCCCAACATTTCAGTGTGTTGGGCAGCCTTTTTTGTGCTTGATAGCTTCTGTTAATCGTTTAGCATTATGATGAGCTCTTTGCGGAGGTCTGCTTCGGTGATGCTGGCAGCTCCTACACCTTTGCTCTTTACATCAATAGAGCGCAGGGCAGCAATGATGCTACTCACTTTTTTCATTGGGTAGTGTTGCGCTGCAGAACGAAGGTCTTTGATAGCAAAAATAGGTACTTTTACGGTAGCCATTACACTCCTGTCGCTCTGGTCAGTAAGGCCGTGGAACGACAGAAGTTGCTGAAAGAAGCCATACAGTACCGAAAGGGTTACTACCAAAGGATTGTCCTTAGGGTTGTCGGCAAAGTGTTTCAAGATGCGAGTAGCCTTGTAGGTATCTTTCACTGCAAGGGCACTTTTCAGCTCGTAGTTGTTAAACTCTTTGCTAATCCCTATGTTCTTCTCTATAATGTCAGGAGTAACTTCTGTGTTTTCAGGCACGATAAGCGCTAATTTATTCACTTCATTCTGTATCCTACTCAGGTCGGTACCTAAAAAATCTACCAGCATCTGAGTAGCTTTAGGCTGTATGCTGAGGTGCTTCTTCTTTAATACATCGGGTAGCCACGTAGCAATTTGATTCTCGTACAGTTTTTTGCTCTCCAGCACTACGCAGCTCTTGTTCTTTTCTAAAGCTTTTACCAGCTTCTTGCGCTTGTCTAAGCTCTCGTACTTGTAGCAAAATACAAGGGTAGTGGTAGGGGTAGGATTCTCTACATAAGGCACTAATAGGTCGATAGTGCTTTTTAGGTTTTGAGCTTCTTTGATGATAATCACTTGTCGCTCGGCCATCATCGGGAAGCGGCGAGCGTAGTCAATGATAGCAGGCACTGTTACATCTTGTCCGTATAGCACTAATTGGTCAAACCCTTTTTGGTCTTCTTCCAGCACGTGTTTGTCAAGGTATTCGGACACAGTATCAATGAAATAGGGCTCCTCTCCCATTAAGAAGTAAATAGGAGCTATAAGTCCTTTCTTGATGTCTACGAGAATTTTTTTAGCTTCGTTCATAGTGCAAAAATAGAAAAAATATTCTACCTTTGCACTATGGACGCATTAAATTTTAAGAACTACCCCTTTCGCATAAAGCGTGCCGACCAAAAACTGTGGATTTTTGACGTGATTCGTCGCAAGTATGTCGTGCTTCAGCCTGAGGAGTGGGTGCGGCAGCACGTACTGCATTTTCTTATCGAAGAGAAAGGCTATCCCAAATCGCTCATCAGTGTAGAGAAAATGCTGATGGTCAATAGCCTTACAAAGCGCTACGACGTAGTCGTTTTTTCGCGCCGTGGTGTAGTGCTGCTGGCTGTAGAGTGCAAGGCACCCAATGTGCCCATCACCCAAGAAACGTTTGACCAGATAGCTCGCTACAACCTCTCGTTGAACTCTCATTATCTGATGGTTACCAATGGCCTTTCGCACTACTACTGCCAGATGGACTACCAGCAATATCAATATATCTTCTTGCAAGACCTCCCTCATTATACCGACCTTATTCAATGACCATTGCTATTGTAATTCTCAACTGGAATGGGCGCGGCCTCTTGGCGCGCTTCCTCCCTTCGGTGCTAGCACATTCGCCTCAAGGCACTGTTTATGTGGTAGACAATGCCTCTACCGATGGCTCTCCCGACTTTGTGCGCACGCATTTCCCTCAAGTAACCCTATTGCAAAACCCTACCAATATGGGCTATGCAGGCGGCTACAACTATGCTCTGAAGCAAATCAAGGCCGATGTGTATTGCTTGCTGAACTCCGATGTAGAAGTTTCAGCAGGTTGGCTAGCTCCCTTTGTGTCGGTTTTTCAAGACGAGACAGTAGGCATCGCTCAGCCCAAACTTTTAGATGCCAAACGCCCTACGCACTTTGAGTATGCAGGGGCAGCAGGAGGCTATCTCGACAAGTACGGTTTTCCGTATTGTAGGGGACGCGTGTTTGATAAAATAGAAGAAGACAAAGGACAGTACAACCAACCTTCGCCTTGTCCAATATTCTGGGCATCGGGGGCTTGCTTTTTTGTTCGGGCAGTGCTTTTTCATCAGTTAGGAGGTTTTGACGAGGATTTTTTTGCCCATCAAGAGGAAATCGACCTCTGTTGGAGGGCACATCACTTGGGTAAGACGGTAGTTTGTTGCCCTGAAAGTGTCGTCTACCACGTAGGAGCAGCCACGCTCACGACCGAAAACCCTCAAAAAACATATTTGAACTTCCGCAACAGCTTGTGGATGCTCCTTAAAAACCTTCCTCAAAAGGGGCTCTACAAAACGCTTTTTGTACGTATGCTCTTAGATGGGGTAGCGGGCGTTCGCTTCCTCTTGCAAGGCAAACCCCGTTTTACGGTAGCCATTCTAAAAGCTCATTTTCAGTTTTACAAGTGCTTTAGCAAATTTAGACACAAACGCCCTGCGCAAACAGTAGCCAATTACTATCAGAAGATATCAATCGTTTTTGAACATTTCATTTTGGCCGAAAAGCATAGCTCAAACGCCTCAAAGTAGAAAAACAGAAATAAGAAAAGTAATATCAATTACTAATCCTGCCCTTAACAGAAAGAAAAACTGTTAGGCTATCTTAGAGCTACAGTGGAGGAATAGTGGAGACGAAGTGAAGAACAAGACTACTCTCGTTCAGAACCAAGTTTCTTCAAAATTGTCTAAAAACAGAAAAAATAACTATTAGCTTCAAAATTGTCTTGACAGAGCACAATTCTATCAGATAAACCAATCCGAAGAGCAAAGCTCATTGCGCTTTTACAGCCCAAAATAGGGGCTGTCGCACACTCAATTGGGCAAGAGTTTTTTAACTGAAAATCTATAAGTATGGGCTTTTTGGGTAGCTTCAGAAAGAAGTAGAAGCTCTAAAAACTTCTTTTGGCAACTGTATTTTGAATTGAAAATCAAAGTATTAAAAAAAATATTGAAAAAAATTGAGTAAAAATAGTTGGTAATTGAAAAAATAGTCGTACTTTTGCACGATATTTTCTGAATAGGCTTTGTGGGGGAAACCCAATGAGGTCGCATTAACTCATTTTATTCACCATACAATATGGCAAAAGATAAAAATACAACTGTTTCAAGATTTGATAAGATTTCTATTGGCTTGGCCTCTCCTGAGTCTATCTTGGCTGTTTCTCGCGGCGAGGTAACCAAACCCGAAACTATCAATTACCGTACTCACAAACCTGAACGCGACGGGCTTTTTTGTGAGCGTATTTTTGGCCCTGTAAAGGACTACGAATGTGCTTGCGGTAAATACAAACGCATCCGCTATAAAGGCATCGTGTGCGACCGTTGTGGGGTGGAAGTTACTGAGAAAAAAGTGCGCCGCGAAAGAGTAGGGCATATAAACCTTGTGGTGCCCATCGCGCACATTTGGTACTTCCGTTCCTTGCCTAACAAAATAGGTTATCTATTGGGGCTACCTTCTAAAAAGTTGGATATGATTATCTACTACGAACGCTATGTGGTGATTCAACCTGGGGTGGCTAAAGGAATCGAAGGGCAAGACATACAGTATATGGACTTCCTTACAGACGAGGAATATGTCGCTATCACCAACGCACTTCCTCAAGATAACCAATACTTAGACAATAGTGACCCCAATAAGTTTATTGCTAAAATGGGGGGTGAGGCCCTTTTAGAACTCCTTTTGCACCTTGACCTTGATGCTCTATCATACGAGTTGCGCCATAAAGCCAATACCGAAAGTTCTAAACAGCGCAAAACCGAAGCGCTTAAACGCTTGCAGGTAGTAGAAGCTTTCCGCGATTCTCAGAAAAACCGCGAAAATAAGCCCGAATGGATGATTATGAGGGTTGTTCCGGTCATTCCTCCCGAATTGCGTCCATTAGTACCTCTTGATGGCGGGCGTTTTGCTACTTCAGACCTTAACGACTTGTACCGCCGTGTAATCATACGCAACAACCGTTTGAAACGTTTGGTAGAAATCAATGCTCCTGCCGTTATCTTGCGCAATGAGAAACGTATGCTACAAGAGGCTGTCGACTCTCTTTTCGACAACACTCGTAAATCTTCAGCAGTAAAAACAGAGTCTAACAGACCTTTGAAATCTCTTTCAGACTCTTTGAAAGGAAAACAAGGTCGTTTCCGTCAGAATCTACTTGGTAAACGTGTCGATTACTCAGCACGTTCTGTAATTGTGGTAGGGCCTGAGCTTAAAATGTACGAATGCGGTTTGCCTAAGAATATGGCATCCGAACTATATAAACCATTCATTATCCGCAAGCTCATAGAGCGCGGTATCGTGAAAACAGTAAAATCGGCTAAGAAGATTATTGATAAGAAAGAGCCCGTAGTGTGGGACATCTTGGAGAACGTAATCAAAGGGCACCCCGTGCTACTGAACCGTGCTCCTACCTTGCACCGCTTGGGTATTCAAGCCTTCCAGCCAAAACTTATCGAGGGGAAAGCTATCCAGTTGCACCCCTTGGTGTGTACAGCGTTCAACGCCGACTTCGATGGCGACCAGATGGCCGTGCACTTGCCATTAGGCCCAGAAGCGATACTCGAGGCACAACTCTTGATGTTGGCATCGCACAATATCTTGAAC
>CAUQNY010000079.1:0-8885 GCA_963519425.1 uncultured Capnocytophaga sp. | reverse complement strand
AACCCTTATATATGAGTGGTAATAAACTATATATCAAAGATATAAAAGATAACTTCTACATTTTTGAAAGAGAAGAATAGCTGTAAGTTCCAGTAGTAAGTGCAATTTTTCAGGAGAGCCGAAGTTAGATTTTTTTCTTGGAACTTGGCAGTTTTTTTATTATCTTTGCATTTTAAAACGCTAAACTAATGAAACATTTTATTACCTACCTGCTTTATGTAGCGTTTGCTACTCTTTCGGCACAACCTCATTCTACTACTGACTGGCAACTCTCAAACCTCCAAGGAAAAGTAAAAAGCGTACGCGCTATTCCCTATGAAATCAGCAATGGGAAGAAAGGAGCTGTTGCACAGGACATCAACGCGGCAATGAAAATCGCTAATATAGAGAACCAACTGAAAGAGTTTAACCCTAAAGGCTTTTTGACCCAAACTCGGTTTTTTCACCAAAACGGAGATTTGTACAGCCGTATGGAATACTATTACACCCCCGAAGGACAGCTTTTTGAAACACGTTACAATTCGGACAAAACGCTGTATGTTTACAACCCTGCTGGGCACCTAATTAAAGATGTTACCTATTCGCCTGGGGGTTTTCTGAAAAACCACTATTCGTATCAACTGAATGACAAGGGACAAGTACTAAAAGAGGAAACTTACTACTACAATCAGTTAGAGAGCTCGGTAATATACACTTACCACAAAAAAGGCTATGCTGCGGAAACACGCTACTACAATGCTGAAGACCAACTGCAACAAAAAGTGCTCACTACTGTTAAAGGGAACCCTAAGACAGAGCGCAGCAAGACTTACAATGCCAATGGCAAACTGATAAACATCACGACTAAGAAATACAACTCGGCAGGCGACTGCATCTCTCTGCAATCGGAGAACAAACTGCCCGAGAAAAGCAAGAATGTAGCTACCTACACTTATACCTATGACCCGCAAGGGAACTGGACTTCTAAAACTACTTTCATCAATGGAGAAGCTCGTGAAATCATAGAACGCACTTTTGAGTATTATGAGTAACATTCACTTTTTCGGTGTAAGGCACCTTTCGCCGAGTGCAGCCTATCACCTCTTGGAATTCTTGGAGCGGCACCAACCTAAGTGCCTGCTGATAGAAGGGCCAGCCGATGCCACCCCTCTGATGCCTCAGATGGTACAAAAAGGCGTTAAAACACCTATTGCAATGCTCGGCTACACTACTGAGCTTCCTATAGAAACAGTACTTTACCCCTTTGCGGACTACTCTCCTGAATACCAAGCTATCTGTTGGGCTGTTAAGAAAAAAGCAGCTCTCCGCTTCATTGACCTGCCTACCCAACAGATGCTCAAACTGCGACAAGAACAATCGTCGGACGAAGCACAACAAAAAGCCCAAGACTTCTACCGCTACCACAATACCCTATACAAACGGGTAGCTGAACAAGCAGGCGAAACTGACTACGAAGACTATTGGGAACGCCAATTTGAACACAACTTAACGGCCGATGCCTTTGCTCCTACTTTGGCAGTACAATCGGGCGAAATGCGCGAAATGGTGATTGGAAAGGAATACGAAGAGGCTCCTTTTGACTTCTCGTACAACCTGCTCCGCGAGGCCTTTATGAAAAGGGAAATAGAAAAAGCTTGCGCTGAATTTAAGCCTAATGAGATTGTTGCTGTGGTAGGTGCTTATCACCTATCGGGCTTGCAAAGCGACTTGGCACCTATAACTGATGCAGCGCTTCAACAACTACCCAAAGTAGCTTCTCAGCTCACGCTAATGCCCTATTCGTACCTGCGCCTGAGCAGCCGAACAGGATACGGGGCAGGGAACAGAGCCCCTTACTATTTTGAACTGATGTGGTGCGCTATCCAAAATAACCAAATGGACGACTTGGCGGCTACCTATCTAACCAAAGTAGCTAAAATACTTCGCACCCAAGGAGAGAACGCCTCGTCTGCGAGTGTGATTGAAGCTGTGCGATTGGCTAATGTGCTTTCGGCAATGAAGGGAGGTAGCCACCCTGTATTGGAAGACCTTCACGATGCAGTAGTTACCTGCTTTGGGGCAGGCGATCTGGCAGTTGTAGCTGAAGCTATTAACAAAGTGGACATCGGCACAGCTATAGGCGCCCTTCCAGATGGGGTCAGTCAGACTCCAGTGCAAGAAGATATGCGCCAAGCCTTAAAACGGCTAAAGCTCAGCGCTTACCAATCGGCTGTAGCTCAAGACCTCAGCCTAGACCTTCGCGAAAACCTAAAAGTAAAAACGAAAGAAGCGGCTTTCATAGACCTGAACCGCTCTACGTTCTTCCACCGGCTACAAGTATTGGGCATCCATTTTGCTACCGAACAATCGGTATCGCAAGAGAAAGCCTCGTGGGCAGAAAAATGGGTGCTACAATGGACTCCCGAAGTGGAAATAGAAATTGTAGAAGCCAACCTGAAGGGAGAAACCTTAGAAATAGCAACTGCCTTTGTACTGAAAGAGCAGTTGGGAGAATGCCAAGACATTTCGGTAGTAGCGCGCATCATCAGACAGGCCTGCGAGTGTCAGCTCACTGATATTTTCAGCAATGCCCTTAGTACTCTACAACGGCTTTTGGTAGAAACTACTAACTTTGCAGAAACGGCCAATGCAGCGCTACAACTCTCGGTATTGATTCAGTATGGCGATTTGAGGCAATTTAACTTAGAGCCCCTGAAGCCTCTCCTACAACAGCTTTTCTTGCGCGCATCGCTATTGCTATTAGACGCTTCGTCTTGCGATGAGAAAGCCTCTAAACCTGTGTTAGAAGCTATCAACACTATGGAACGCATCGGCGACCAGCAATACGACTTGGTAGACCTTGATACTTGGCACCGACAGCTGATTCAGTTAGCTTGGCGCGACGATGTGAACAGCAAGCTCTCTGGTATAGCCTTTGCGATTCTCTTAGAGCACAATTTGGCTACTGAAGAGGAGTGCGGACGCGAAGTATCTCGCCGCCTATCGGCAGGAGTACCGGCAGACTTAGGAGCTTCTTGGTTTGAGGGATTCTCTGGACGCAACAGATATGCCTTGCTCTCGCGCACCATCATTTGGCAAGAATTAGACCAATACATAAGACAATTGGACGAGGAAGAGTTTATGCGCTCGGTAGTCTTTTTGCGCCGTGCTTTTTCGAGCTTTGAACCCAACCAGAAAAACAGCATCGCTGAGCTATTGGGCGACCTATGGGGAACAGGTAAAGAGGCTACTGCTGAATTGCTACAAGAAACCCTGAGCGAGGCTGAGACTACCCAATTAGAAGAACTTAACGATTTTGACTTTGATTTTTAGTTTTATGAAAGAAATATTTCAACTGTACTTAAAGATACGAGAACGCCAACTAAAATTGCTTAACAGCTTTAGTCCTGAGCAATTGGCCATCATCCCTAAGGGTTTTAAAAACAATATCCTATGGAACCTCTCTCATTGTGTAGTTACACAACAACTATACTGCTACGCCAATAGCCAGCTGCCTACCTACTTGAGCGATGATTTTATCGCACAGTACCGAAAAGGGACAGTCCCCGATGGGCACATCCCAACGACAGAGGAAATAGAAACCCTCAAGGAACTGCTCCTCAGCACAGTAAGGCAACTTGAAACTGACTACTACCAAGGTATCTTTAAATCTTACACTCCTTATATCACAGGAATAGAGTATCCTCTTAACAACATAGAAGAGGCACTCTATTTCAACATCTCGCACGAAGGCGTACACTTAGGCAGTGTTTTAGCTCTGAAATGCGCTATCGAACAATAAGTATCTAATCATTACAGCAAAAACAATGGAAGACCTAACACCACAAGAAGAAGACCTCAGCCCTCAACCTATAACCCCACAGAATGACAGCATTATCAAAATCACGGGAATGTACCAAGATTGGTTTTTGGACTACGCCTCGTATGTGATTCTTGAGCGTGCTGTTCCTTCTATTGAAGACGGTTTTAAGCCTGTGCAACGCCGCATTATGCACTCGATGAAAGAGGTGGACGACGGCCGACTGAACAAAGTGGCTAACGTGGTAGGGAACACTATGCAATACCACCCCCACGGCGATGCGAGTATAGGCGATGCTATTGTGCAAATAGGCCAAAAGAACCTACTGATTGACACCCAAGGAAACTGGGGAAACCTCCTAACAGGAGATGATGCTGCAGCCCCCCGTTACATAGAAGCCCGTCTCTCTAAATTTGCTCTGGATGTAGTATTCAGTCCTAAGATAACTGAATGGCAATCTAGCTATGACGGTCGGAAAAAAGAACCTATCAGCCTCCCTGTGAAATTTCCTCTGCTCTTAGCTCAGGGTACCGAGGGGATAGCCGTAGGACTCTCTACCAAGATATTACCCCACAACTTTATCGAACTGATTGATGCCTCAATAGCCCACCTGAAAGGCAAAAGCTTTGAACTCTACCCCGACTTCCCTACAGCGGGCATCATAGACGTAAGCACCTACAACGACGGAGCTCGGGGGGGACGTGTACGGGTACGCGCTAAAATAACACAATTAGACAAGAGTACCTTATGCATCAGCGAGATTCCTTTTTCAACTACCACCACTACCCTTATAGACTCAATCCTAAAAGCTAATGAAAAAGGCAAGATAAAAATTAAACGGGTAGACGACAACACTGCTGCCAATGTAGAAATTTTAGTTCACCTACCTGCAGGCACCTCGCCAGACAAAACTATCGATGCGCTATACGCTTTCACAGCTTGCGAAACAGCTATCTCGCCTATCACCTGCGTGATTGAGAACAACAAACCTCACTTTCTGACTGTTTCGGAAGTATTGCGCCGCAGCACTGACCGCACCGTGGAACTGCTAAAAAAGGAATTGGAAATTCAGTTGGAAGAACTTCAACAAGAATGGCATAAAGCCTCTCTGGAGAAAATCTTCATTAGAGAAGAGATGTACATCAACTTCAAAGAGAAAAAGTATAAGAACAGAGAACTATTGTACCAATACTTGTACGAGCGCTTTGAGCCTTTTGTAGACCAACTGCTGCGCCCCATCACCGATGACGACTTAGGACGCCTGACTCAAATACCAATGATTCGCATCACTAACTTCGACACTTACCGCGCCGAAGAGGAGATGCTAAAAATAGAAGCCGACATCAGCGAAGTACGAAACCACTTGGCTCACCTTATTGATTACGCTATTGCTCATTTTGAGCGGCTGAAAAAGACTTATGGCAAAGGAAGAGAACGGAAAACCGAGATTCGCGTATTCGACACTATTGAGGCTACTAAAGTGGTGGTACGCAACACCAAACTGTACGTAAACCGCGCTGAAGGCTTTGTAGGTACTAGCCTTCGCAAAGATGAGTATGTGGGCGATTGCAGCGATATTGACGACCTTATTGTCTTCACCGAAAGCGGAGCTATGTACGTAACAAAAGTAGGTGAAAAGGTATATCTTGAGAAGCACATCATACACGTAGCTGTCTTCAAAAAAGACGACAAGCGGACGATCTACAATATGATTTACAAAGATGGTCAAACTGGTTTTTCCTACATCAAACGTTTCAGCGTAACAGGAGTAACACGGGACAAGAAGTATGAGCTTATCCCAGAGCACAAGGATTCTCGCGTACTCTACTTCACAGCGAACCCTAACGGAGAGGCTGAAGTAGTAACTATCAACCTGCGTCAGTTGGGCACCTTGCGCAAACTTCGTTGGGATGTTGATTTTGCTGACACCCTTATCAAAGGAAGAGGCGTAAAAGGGAACTTGGTTTCTAAATACGCTATCAAGCGCATAGAGCTGAAAGAAAAAGGTATCTCTACTCTCAAACCACGCAAAATATGGTTTGACGACATCGTAAAACGCTTGAATACTGAAGAACGAGGCAAACTATTAGGCGCTTTCAAAGGCGATGACCGTATGCTACTCATCAGCAAAGAGGGGGTTGTAAAAACCATCGTTCCTGAGCTGAGTTTGCACTTTGAGAACAACATCGCTGTGATGGAAAAGTGGGTACCAGAAAAGCCTATCTCTATCATCTATTACGACGGTGAGAAAGAGCGCGTATTTGTAAAGCGTTTTGTAGTAGAAAATGAAAACCGCGAAGAACTAGTCATCAGTGAACACCCTAAATCGCAACTGCTGTTTGTCTCTTCGGATTGGCGACCAATGGCAGAGGTGGTATTCTCTAAAGAAAAAGGCAAAGAGAAAGAGAACCTAATAGTGAATTTGGAAGAGTTTATCAGTGTGAAAGGCATCAAGGCCTTAGGCAACCAGCTGACAACTGACAAGGTGAAGCTCATCAACCCTTTGGAACCTTTGCCCTACGACATTCCAGAAGAGGAGGAAGTAGAGGACTTGGGCGATGAAGAGCTCATTTCTTCTGCCGAGAGCGAAAGCGATGGCCAACAAACTTCCCTTGAGTTCTAAATTCAGAAAGAACACAAAAAAGGCTGTTGAACAGAATTGTCTGTTCAACAGCCTTTTTTATGGCTATTTCTTATGATTACCAACGAAGGATAGCACTTGCCCAAGTAAATCCACTGCCAAAAGCAGCTAACACTACTATATCGCCTTCCTTCACCTTGCCCTGTTGGACAGCTTCGGTAAGAGCTATAGGCACTGATGCAGCTGTAGTATTGCCGTACTTGGTTATGTTGTTAAAAATCTGGTCGTCTGTAAGCTTGAACTGGTGTTGCACAAACTGAGAGATGCGCAAGTTAGCTTGGTGAGGTATGAGCATACTGATGTCCTGACGAGAAAGAGCATTGGCTTTGAGACCTTCCTCAATCACCTCTGCAAAGCGCACTACTGCATTCTTAAACACAAACTGACCGTTCATAGAAGGGTAGTAGCTTACATCATCGGGGTTGTTCTCTGCTAGAATCTCTGTTACCCATTTGGTACCTACCCCAGGGGAGGTCATTGCCAACTCGGTAGCGTGCTCTCCTTGACTGTGGAGGTGGGTAGAAAGAATACCGTGTTCAGGGTTGTCTGAACGCGATAGGACAGCAGCTCCTGCGCCATCGCCAAAGAGTACCGCCATATTGCGTCCACGAGTAGTCATATCTAATGCAGGCGATTGGGTTTCGGCACCTATCACAAGAACGTTCTTGTACATTCCTGTTTTGATAAACTGGTCGGCTACTGAAAGGGCATAGATAAAACCTGAACATTGGTTGCGGATATCTAATGCGCCAACAGTAGGCAAGCCTAATTCCTTCTGAACAAGCACCCCACAGCCAGGGAAATAATAATCGGGGCTGAGGGTAGCAAATACAATAAAATCAATCTCGTCTTTGCTAATTTGAGCTGCTTCTATAGCTTTCAAACTTGCTTTCACTGCCATTGAGGTAGTGGTATCTGTGCCTTTTAGTACGTGTCGGCGTTCTTTGATACCTGTGCGTTCCTGAATCCAAGCGTCGCTGGTATCCATTAGTTTCGAGAGGTCGTCGTTAGTAACAACATTATCGGGGACATAGAAGCCTAATCCCTTAATTCTTGAACGGTATAACATATTTTCAGTTGTTATTCATTAGTGGTTTGCATCAGTCATCAGTACTGACAACCGTCTTGTTATATAAATACTTCCAACAAGTCCATTCCTTGAGTTTTAACCTCTAATTTGTGGCAAGAGGCGGGGAATAGGATTGTTTCTCCTTGCTTGATAGGCAGCTCGGTAGTGCCATCGCTAAGAGTTCCTTCGCCTTTTACACACATATAAATATGGAATGAATCATCTTGAGAAAGCTGTTTTTCAAAGCCTGCTGTCAAAGGCAATAGATTAGTGATGAAGTAAGGGCAGTTTACTACTTTGTTCACCTCGTTAGGTTCTTGGGTATAGGCTACCTTAAAGTCGTCTTTCTTTTCGTAGTCAATAGCATCAAGGGCAAGCTCGGTGTGCAATTCGCGCAAGTTGCCGTTCTTATCTCTACGGTCAAAGTCGTACACACGATAGGTAATATCGCTGGTCTGTTGGATTTCAGCGATGATAATTCCCTTGCCAATAGCGTGTACTTTGCCTGTATTGATGAAGAACGTATCTCCGTCCTTCACTTTTTCGTAGTTCAATATTTGGGTGAGAGTACCGTTGTTCAGATGTTCTTGATACTCACTCTTGCTAACGGTTTTGTTGAAACCTACTATCAGTTCAGCCCCTGCATCGGCGTGAAGCACATACCACATTTCGGTTTTACCAAAGGAGTTATGACGCTCTTTAGCCAACTGGTCGTTGGGGTGTACTTGTATAGAAAGGTCTTCTCGAGCGTCAATGAACTTGATAAGGATAGGAAAATCACGACCAAAACGCTCGTGTACGTGCTTGCCTAATAGCTCATTAGGGTACAAGTCAATGAGTTCTTGTAGGCTTTTGCCCTCAAGAGCCCCGTTGGCTACTACTGAAATATCACCAGGAACGCCTGATACCTCCCAGCTTTCGCCAGTAATGTCGCTTTCGATAGGTTTGTTGAATAAAGTTTTTAGTTTAGTACCACCCCAAAGACGTTCTTTGAGGATTGGCTTAAATTTTATTGGATACATCTCTATTAAGGTTGTTAATTAAACAGGGCAAAGATAGAAATAATTTGCCAATTAGCCAATTTGTCAATTAGAAAATTATATACCTCTTCATTATCGGGTTCAAAAATATTTTTAATCATAGATTATATAATTTCTTTCATTCAAAGTTTGTTATGCATAATTTACTAATTTGCTAATTTTCACATTTACTAATTTTGCTTATACACTTCCTCAAACGGCAATCTAAACCTTTCACCCCAAATGCCGCGCTCTTCACGAAGCCCACAAGTAACAACCATACACACTTCAGCTCCGTAAGGCAGGTGTAGCAGTTTCTTAATACGATGGCTATCATACCCCCCTAACGGACAAGTA
>CAUQNY010000078.1:0-9359 GCA_963519425.1 uncultured Capnocytophaga sp. | reverse complement strand
TTATACCTTGTTGTAGGTAAGCTGCCAAGCGGTGCAAATACTGAGTATAAGGAATAATCGCTTGACTTTCAGCTCCGTAGAAGTTGTTGTACCACACGCTGAGCAATGCCAAGACTACTGGAATGTTTTCGCCAAAAGCAGCGGTGTGGAAATGCTCGTCCATAGCGTGTGCTCCTTTGAGCAATTTATCAAAGTTGTCGTAACCTACTGATAGAGCAATGCTGAGACCTACGGCACTCCACAATGAGAAGCGTCCGCCTACCCAGTCCCACATAGGGAATACGTTATCAGGGTCGATGCCGAATTTGTCAATCTCTTGCAAGTTAGTAGACACCGCTACAAAGTGTTTAGCAATATCTTTTTCGCTACCTGATTTGAGGAACCATTCTTTTACAGTAAGAGCGTTAGAAAGGGTTTCTAATGTTGTGAAAGTTTTAGATACAATCACTATCAGGGTAGTTTCTGGATTGAGGTGCTTAATGGTTTCGAGCACGTGGTCGCCATCTACATTGCTGATGAAGTGTACATTGAGGTGGTTTTTGTAGAACTTCAAAGCCTCAGTTACCATAGCAGGGCCCAAGTCAGAGCCACCGATACCAATATTTACTACATCGGTAAAGGCTTTGCCAGTATAACCTTTGCGTTTGCCACTGATTACTTCTTCGCTGAACTGTTTGATTTTGTGTTTTACAGCTGCTACTTCAGGCATTACGTTCTTGCCATCTACGTTTACAACGCTATTTTCAGGAGCGCGGAGCGCGGTATGCAAAACTGCGCGTTTTTCGGTGTGGTTGATAAGGTCGCCACCAAAGTATTTTTCAATGGCGTCTTTTAGTCCACATTCTTCAGCCAGTTGCACAAGAAGTTTTAGGGTTTCCTCATCAATGCGGTTTTTAGAATAATCCACATAGAAGTCTTTCCATTGGATAGTGAATTTCTCTGCACGAGCAGGGTCTTTCTCAAAAAGAGAAAGGGTATGGCGGTCTTTTACCTCGGTAAAATGCTTTTGCAATGCTTTCCAAGCATTGGTTTGAGTTGGATTGCTATTTTTCAACATTTTCTTAATAATTATTTTAGTCGTTCGTTATCAATAGAAAATTGAAAGGTGTAACAATTTTTAGAGCTACACCTCTTTTCAAAATGCAAATGTACAAAATAATTATAAATAGTGAATGATGTATGTTGAAAAAAATAGCCCAAACAAACTAAATCTCAGAAAGCTTCTCAGCTCTTATGCAGTTCTCTCTTTTAGCCTCGCAACCCTAGTGCATCTGACTACTGAAGCTGCTCAATCTAGTCTCGTAAAAATCAGTGCTTGCTGTAAAGTTAGAAAAAGAATCTAAAAACAGTTGCTACCAAAAAGCAAACCATTACGCCATAAAGAACGGGCAAGAGGGTAGCGACTAGCGTCCATTTCTTGCTATTGGTTTCTTTGTAAATAGTGTAGATAGTCGTGCTGCAAGGGTTGTGCAACAGACTGAAAAGCATCAGATTAACGGCAGTAAGAAGCGTCCATCCGCCAGCCTGTAGTAGTGCCCCTATCTCAGCATCAGTGCCTTCTATCAGCACTCCAGCTCCTTGGCCTGCAGTAGCCTGCCCCAAAAGCATCGTAGTGAGCATCAGCACTGTAGGAATTACAATCTCATTGGCAGGAATAGCTACCACATAGGCCAAGAGAATCACTCCATTTAAGCCAATGAACCAGCCTATAGGATCTAAGCCCTGTATGAGCCATAATGCAATGGGCTGAGAGGCAATAGAAAGATTGCTGATAAGCCAAATGACAGCTCCAGCAGGAGCCGCAAATACAACCGCACGCCACAAGACAATTAGCGTTCTATCAATAAGAGAGGTGTAGAGGGTCTGAAAAAAACGTGGGGGACGATAAGGAGGAAGCTCTAAAACAAAAAAAGAAGATTCTCCTCTCAACAGTGTTTTGCTGAGCAACCACGAAGTGAAAAATGAAAAAGCAATCCCAAGAATCGCAATACCGATGACCGACAGCATAGCCACCGTACCGCTCCACTCGGAGGGCACTAAGGCACCGATAAAGAGCGTAGCAATGAGTATTTGAGTAGGCCAACGCCCATTGCAGAGCGAAAAATTATTCGTGATAATAGCTATCAGTTTCTCGCGAGGACTATTGATGATTCTTGTCGCCACCACGCCTGCGGCATTACACCCAAAGCCCATACTCATTGTCAAAGCTTGCTTGCCGTGTGCCCCAGCTGTACGAAAGAGCTTATCGAGGTTAAACGCCACGCGGGGCAAATAGCCAAAGTCCTCCAATAGCGTAAACAGAGGAAAGAAAATAGCCATTGGGGGCAGCATCACCGAAACTACCCAAGCAGTAGCCAAATAAACCCCATCAATGAGAAAACCACCAAGCCACCAAGGAAAGTG
Source organism: uncultured Capnocytophaga sp. (assembly GCA_963519425.1). Taxonomy (GTDB): domain Bacteria; phylum Bacteroidota; class Bacteroidia; order Flavobacteriales; family Flavobacteriaceae; genus Capnocytophaga. The sequence goes on along the minus strand of CAUQNY010000078.1, from coordinate 6,956 downwards.
CAAGGCAGCAGCCCCACTTTTAAGCAGTGGATAGATCGTCCCCACTAAAAGGTCTGAGAGCCATTGGGAAGGATAGTTGGAGCCTACAATAGTAATCCACAAAACAGCCGCCAATAGCAAAAACATAATCGGGAAGCCCCAAAGCCTATGCGTAACAATGCGGTCAATAGCGCGGTCTATGCGGAAAGATCGCGCCGAGAGGTCTGTGTTGACCGATGCATTGGTCAAGGCAGTAGCTTGAGTGTAGATAGCCTCTACCAAGTCGTTTCGGTAACTATCGCCCAGCAAGCGGTGATACTCATCTGCTATGCGCAACAGCTGTGCCTGCTTTTCTAGGTTGTTCTCAAGAGAGAAAGCCCCTTCTTCTACCCCCTGCTTGATACTGTCATCGCCTTCAATAAGGCGCATTGCCAACCAACGCGTATTAGGCAAATCAGGGTTCAATTCAGTCAATAGTTTTTCAAGCCGTGCAATAGCCTCTGCATTCTGCTGAGGCAGAGCGAGAAAAGTTTTCTTTTTGGTTTTAAAATGATTTTTAACGACCTCTTCAATAGCAAAAAGGAGGTCTGGAATACCCTCTTTGGTGCGTGCGCTGGTGGCTACTACAGGGATACCTAAATCGCGCGAAAGGGTGCGGGTGTCTATACTGATGTGGTGCCTTCTGGCTTCGTCCATCAGGTTGAGGCAGAGCACTGCACGGTCAGTAATTTCAAGAATCTGCAAAGCAAGGCTCAAATTTCGTTCCAACCTACTGGCATCTACTACAATCACTGTTACATCGGGTTTCCCAAAAAGAATAAAGTCTCGTGCGACCTCTTCGTCTTCGGAAGTAGAGAGCAGCGAATAAGTACCTGGCAGGTCAATCATACGGTAGCGCAGTTGGTGGAAAGAAAAGCTTCCTTCTGCGCGAGTAACCGTCTTTCCAGGCCAGTTACCCGTGTGCTGTCGCAAGCCTGTCAGTGCATTGAAGACGGTGCTTTTCCCCGTATTGGGGTTGCCAGCAAGGGCGATGGTATAGTCAAACTGCCCTATTTCTTCGCCAAGGGGTTTGAGAGCTGCTGAGGGGTTTAGGGCACAAGTATCGCAAATGTTGTTCATCGTCATTAAAAAAGTTTTAGGGACTATTTCTAATCCAGTAGGGTAATCAGCACGCACAGCGCATCAGTTTTGCGTAGCGCTATTTGGGTATTGTGAATGTTATAGGCTACGGGGTCAGCAAGCGGACTGATGTTTTCCACTCTAATTTTTGCCCCACGCACAAATCCCAAATCTAACAATCGCTGCCGCACCTCTTGTCGGCAATCTGTCGTAAAACCCGACACAACAGCCGTTTTTCCTATTTCTAAAGAGGCCAAGGTAAGTGTTGTAGACATAAATATCGGTTCTTCAAAATATATTTTTAGACAAGCAAAATTACGTACTTTTTTGATAACCACCAAATTTTACTCCTAAAAAAGTGCCAGACGTCAAATTTCAAGCCTCTAACACAACTAAGTGGTAATGGAGATTTCCTACTATCGACCTCCACCATCGCTCCACTATCCCTACACTATTTCTTCACTATCCTTACACTATGTCTTCACTATGTCTCCACTATTCTCCCAACATGTCTTCACTATTCTTCCACCATGTCTTCACTATCCTTACACTATTCCTACACTATCCCTACACTATTTCTTCACTATCCTTACACTATGTCTTCACTATTCTTCCACTATGTCTTCACTATGTCTTCACTATGTCTCCACTATCCTTACACTATCCTTACACTATCCTTACACTATCCTTACACTATGTCTTCACTATTCTTCCACTATGTCTCCACTATCCCTACACTATTCTTCCACTATGTCTCCACTATCCTTACACTATCCTTACACTATCCTTACACTATTCTACTATCTTTCTACTCCGCACCTATCTAGCTAACAATCTCATCTATTAGCTCTCAGTATCAACTCAAAAACTACAAAATCCGCAAAGTAATTTCTCGGCAAATACACAACAAAAAGGAAAAAATAATAACAAATTTCTCTTTTGTTTCTGGTTTATTTAGAAGTCTAATAAACAACTACTTATAACTTATCCGTTATAATATTAACAAATTTATCAACCAGATATTTCTCTAAAAGTTTGCATAATGCAATTGAAAGTACTACCTTTGTGCCGAAAACTAGAAAGTACCCTCTTTTCAGAAGGGCTTTCTAAAGGATAAGAAAGGAATTAATAATAAATACATATCAAAATGAAAACTACAACATTTTTATTTGCGGCAGCATTAGCCGGTACTGCCCTTATTGGTTGCAGTAAAAAAGATGACGGCGGAGGAAGCCCCGAACAAGGTTTGTTGGCAGTTCCTAAAGAAGTTACCCTAAAAGTAAGCGAAACAAAAACTATTACCGTATCAGGCTCTTCAAAACTCAACAAACCTATATACGACGCTACTAAAGTATCCGCAAACCTTAGCAACAAGCCCGTAGAAGTAACTATTGTCGGGTTAAACGAAGGTAAAACTGATGTCCAACTCACTGACCAAGCAGGCCACTCGGCTACTATCAAGGTAACTGTAGAGAAAAAGGCGGCTAACAATCAGTCTGGCACAGGAGACTTTCAAGTGAACAATGCTACTCTCTTCTTGCAAAAAGGAGTAGAAGTAGAAATTACAGGACGTATTACGAAAGGTTCTGGAAACTATAAAGTATCAAGCAAGAGCTCGGCTGTGGCTACCATACGCCAGCAGGGTAACAAATGGTATGCTACCGGGGTAGGCGAAGGCCAAACCAACAGCTTGGTATTTGAAGATGTTACTACTCAAAAAACAATAGAAGTACCTGTTTACGTAGTAATCCCTTTCGAAGCAGTAGACCTTCCCGCAAGCGTAGCTGTAAAAAGTTCTTACAATGTAAAATTGAATGGCATTTACAATACGGTAACTCTTGTTAGCAAGAATGGCAATGCCGAAGCTACTTTCATCGAAGAAGATGTTAAGAATCAAGTAGGACAAAACATAGGAAAGAAAATCACTGGCATTAACCTTAAAGGAGTAAGTGCAGGAGCAGCCGAAGTGGTACTTAAAAACGGAGATGAACAAACACTTAAACTCACTTTCAACGTAGTGAACTTCGTAGCCGAAGACTACTTTACAGTAAAAGACGGTGTAGTAACAGGTGTTAAAAAAACACTCCCCGAAACAGTAGTACTTCCTGATAGCGCTACGAAAGTAGCCGCAGGTGCCTTTGTAGGTCAGACAGCCGTAAAGGTAATTGACTTCAATAACGTTACAGAAATAGAAGGAAAACTCTTCTTGCAAAGAGGAGCTGTATCGGGTGGTGTAGTGAATGTTACTACTATCTCTATTCCTAAAATCAAAAAAATAGGCGACTCTGCTTTCCGCGATGCGAAAAAATTGCAAAAGGTAGTATTCCCTGCCTCATTGACACACTTAGGCACAAGAGCGTTCTGGGGTTGTACAGAGCTCAGCCAAGTAGCTTTCAGAGGTACTACCGCACCTAAGGGCTTGAGTGCTATCTCTACCACTCTTGTAAATGGTGCCTATGAACCAGCTGAGGAAAAAGCTACTGCTACCGATGTTTTCAGCACTGATAGCGGCAACAGAGTACAGCTATACATTCCTATCGCGCAAGAAAACGCTTACAAGAAAGCATTGGGCGAAAGTGCTTTCAGAGCAGGAGGTAGCTTTAAACCTAAAGATATTTCTGAATTTAAATAACATTTCTAACAATAAACTTTTCAAAGAGAGGCTCCCTAAAAAGAGGCCTCTCTTTTTAATACAAGACAAAGTTCAACACTTTGAACTTGCCTTGACCTTACCAAACAATATTTTTAAAATGAATAAAATACCAGAAACAATGCTCATCACTTTATGGGCAAAAGCTACTGAAAACAAGCAAGCCGCCCCACTGCTACGCGATGAGAAAGCTGCCGAAATCATTAGTAAAATCGACTACGACTTTTCTAAGTTCAAGAAAGCTAAATTCAGTCAAGCAGGAGTATGCGTCCGTGCCAAACTAATAGACGAAGAAACTCGTGCGTTCATTGAAGCACATCCGGATGCAATAGTTGTACAGCTGGGAGCAGGACTTGATGCACGCTATGAGCGATTGGGTTGCCCGAAGATTACTCATTGGTACGATCTTGACCTCCCAGAGGGGATTGCCTTGCGCCGTCAGTTTTTCGACGAAACCGACCGCCGTACCTTTTTAGCAATATCGCTGTTTGACCCTTCGTGGATAAGTGTTGTAAAAGAACACAACAAACCTACCCTCCTGATTGTAGAAGGCGTATTGATGTACTTTACCCAAGAGGAAGTGAAAGGATTTATGAAGAGCCTATGTGAAACTTTCGCACAAGCGACTGTGCTTTTCGATATGTTGGCATACGCTTTGGTAGGGCATAGCAAACGCCACGACACACTCGGTGCAATGGAAGAAAACAAGCGTCCTGAATTCCAATGGAGCGAGAAAGAGACAATTAGTATGGAAAAATGGCACCCCAAGCTGCATTTGGACAAAGAATACTTTATGAGCGATTACGACCAAGGGCGTTTCCCTTTTGTATTCAGAATGCTGTACAAGATTCCGTACTTTTACACTCGGTTCAATCAGCGTGTAGTGCGAGTATCTATTGCCTAAAACAGTCAAACAATAAAAACTGCCCCGAAAAACAAAGGTTTTTCGGGGCAGCTATTTTATATAGGCAGGTAGAAAGCTATTTGAGGTATTTAGCTAAGGTTTTGGCTAATTCTTGTCCGCGTAGCGTTTCGCCTTGCGAAAGGAGATTCCCCTCAGGATCTATGAGGAAAGTAGCTGGAAGGCTATTTACACCATAGCTGTCAGATGTTTTTTTGTCATCTAAGAGCTGTGTCCAAACTAATCCGTCCATTTTAATGGCGTCTAACCAACGCTCACGGTCGCGCTCCTTATCTACCGAGATAGAAAGGATAGTAAAGTTTTGATTCTTGTAGGTATTATAGGCTTTTCGCAAGTGTCGGCTTTCTTGTCGGCAGGGGGCACACCAAGAAGCCCAGAAGTCAATGAGGACATACTTACCTTTGAGAGTGTTCAAATTAAAAAGCTCTCCATTGGGCTGAGGCAACTGTATGGCAGGCACAGGACTATGGCGCTGAAGTGCCTGAGAAAAGGAAACTGACAAGCCCAAGAAGAAAAATGCTAGTAGGGCAAGTGTTTTTGTTTTAATCATTGTTACAACTTTTTTATATGACTAAAACACAAAAATAGTGCCAAGTTTCGTTTAATTGATTGTGGTACATAGATTTTCTCTGCTTTAAGGCTGTTTGGCAAGAACTCTGAGTGGGCTAAAAGTGGGTTGTTCTCTGTTTGGACTTCGAGATGTCTCGAAGAGCGTGTGAACTAAGCAATAAAATACGCATTTGGCAGATTCAGAAAATAGTAGTATCTTTGCCATTTGAAGAAAATAACCAAATGAACTAACAAAATAATGATAAAACACCTATTTTACACTTCTATTTCCTTAGTATTGCTCGGTGCTTGCCAACAAAATGCTACACACGAAAACTCTACCACCTCTGCCACTACACAAATAGCCCCTCCTCCTGTTTATGAAATGGGCTTTAACCTAAACGAGTATACTCTTGTAAAAGATACACTTAAACAAGGGGATACTTTTGGCAAACTATTAGAAGATAACCATATAGGCGCTACCCAAATACACAATATAGCAGAAGCTACGCGAGAGCTTATCAGCCCTAAAAACTTTCGGGTAGGGAGACCTTATGCTTTTGTTTTTAGCAAACAAAAGCCCGATATACCACATAGTTTCGTATATCAGCCTAACCTTACCGAATATATTGTTGTAAAACTTGCGGATAGCCTCCAAGCCTATACTGTACAGCGAAAAATAACTATCAAGGAAAGGGCTTTGGCTGGAAATATAGAAAACAACCTGAGTGTAGATGCTCAAGCGATAGGCATCAGCCAAGCTGCGACTTACCAGCTAGGAGAGATTTTTGACTATACGGTTGACTTCTTCCGACTTCAAAAGGGTGATAAATTCAAGATTATTTACGAGGAGCGCTATGTAGATGATAGCATTTGTGCAGGGATAGAGAAAGTGAAAGCAGCCTATTTTGAATGGGAAGGTAAACCTTTTTACGCTTTTAATTTCACTACTGATAGCCTAAAAGGGACTAATGGTTTTTACGACGAAAAGGGTAATATGATGAAACGTATGTTCTTACAGTCGCCTTTGGACATTTTTCGCATTACGTCTAAGTTTGGGATGCGCTTTCACCCTGTTCTTCACCGTATGAAAGGTCATTTTGGTACTGACTATGCCGCGCCAACGGGTACTCCTATCCGATCTACTGCTGCAGGAACCGTGATAGAAGCAGGCTTTGGATCTGGCAATGGGAACTATGTAAAGGTACGCCACAACAATACCTACACTACACAATACCTGCATATGTCTAAAATATTGGCTAAAAAAGGGCAAAGTGTATCGCAAGGTCAAGTGATAGGGCTTGTGGGAAGTACGGGATTGGCAACAGGGCCACACGTATGCTACCGATTTTGGAAAAATGGGGTTCAGGTAGACCCTTTGAAAGAAAAGCTTCCTGATGCAGTACCTATTGAAGAATCCTTGAAAGCTTCCTATTTGAACTACATAGCACCTTTAAAAGCTCAATTAGACCAATTGAAAGTTAGCGAAGAGAAAAAGTAGTATTTATAGGATTCCTGTCAGTGCTCCTATGTTCGTTGGGAGTGCTGTTAGAATCAACGTATTAGGAAAGGTACTGAGAGCTGAAGAGAAAGCCCTTGAAAAAGTAGCTACTCGAATGAGAAAAGAAATTGTAACAAAAAAGTCTCGGAAATACAAATGTATTTCCAAGACTTTTTAATTTGTGGTGGTCCCAGTTGGGCTCGAACCAACGACCCTCTGATTATGAGTCAGATGCT
>CAUQNY010000077.1:0-9465 GCA_963519425.1 uncultured Capnocytophaga sp. | reverse complement strand
TGCAATTAACCAATGTTTCTTTTTCATCGCTGTATAAATTATATTTCGTTTTTTAATAAATTACTTTTTTTGTTTAGCCTTGTCAGCTATTTCTTGAATCCAATCTGGAGTGTTTTCAGGCATATTATCTATAATAGGCACTGGAGAGCTTGGTGCTGAGTTCAGACCACGCACACGGCTGTGAGGCACTTCGCGGTGGCATTCCCAGCAGAGTTTCCCATTGCCTTGGTGTGCCATAGGGGCTGTTACTTTACCTAACCGAACTTCACTCACCAAATCGCTGTGGCAGCGAATACAGTTTTCTTGTACTACTTTCTGTCCAGGAGCATGCATTCTGATAACTTGAGGCTCCATACGGAAAGTAAACATCGTCGCGTGTCGTAAACCATCATTAGCCTTGAAGTAATACTTCCGGAACACATTGTCGTGGGGCACGTGGCAGTCATTGCACACCGTATTACGCCCGTGAGAGGAGTGAAACCATGTAGCATACTCAGGCTCCATAATATGGCAGTTTACACACGCCTTTGGGTCATCGGACAGATAGGAGTGCGCTTTGGAAATATAAAAAATATACCCCGCCAACCCTATCAGCATTCCTGCCAATACAGGAATTAGAAACCGAAAGAATCGTTTCTTGTTCGTTCTTGTGTCTTGATTTGTTGTCGCCATTATATTATAAGAGATTTTCGTATCTTTTCGATGCAAATGTAAGTCAGTTTCTTAATACTTCCAAAAGAAATTAAGCATATAAACGTACTTTATTCTTATTCTAAATAAAATAAAAGAGTTTTAAATTGAATGTCAGATAATTACACCTAACCTCCTCCCCTACACCACACTTTAAAATCTACTCCCCTTTCGAAAAAGAAAAGTGTTTTCCTTGTGCAAAGCGTCAATGAGAGCTGAGAGAAAAAAAAACTATTGAAAGCATCCTAGAGCTAATGTGGAGACATCTCGAATCGATAGTGAAGAAAAAGGCCTTCCGTCCACCTACATCACATTCCTGCAAAACAACCAAAAAACAGAAAAATAATCCCCTACCCCAAACACACGCAAGTTAATTGAATTTTTTCTATGAAACAAAAAACCTAATTTGCCCACTTGAGCCAATTAAGATAAAAAAATCTTAGAACCTTTATAAATTAATGTTGTCTGTCCAAAAAAAAAGACTCATTCCTTGCAGATTAAAAAAAACAACTTATTTTTGCCCAAAATCTAAATCAGATTCAACGAGTATGAAAAAACAAATCTTTAGAATAGGAACGCTAGCTGCCCTTAGTGCGCTGCTTCCTAATTTTTTGCAAGCGCAAGAAAGCAACGAAACTGAAAAACAAAACTCTTTCGACGTATCAGCGCAGATACGTCCTCGTTTTGAGTATCGCAATGGGGCTTATTTGCCCCTACAAGAAGGAGAAGCCCCTGCTATCCTTACTAACAACCGTACGCGTCTAAACTTCGAGTACAAAAACGCTGACAACCTCAAAGTCTACCTTTCTGTTCAAAACGTGAACATCTGGGGGCAGGCACCTCAAATCCAAACTATTGACAAGACAGGAGGCCTGTCAGTTTTTGAAGCCTATGCCGCTTTCCCTTTATCTCCAGAGTTTACTGCCAAAGTAGGTAGACAAGTGATTGCCTTGGACGATGACCGTATCTTTGGTTCACTCGACTGGCACCCTGCAGGTCGTAGCCACGACGCCGTAAACATCGATTGGAAAGCTAACGACCAATGGACTGTACGAAGCTTCTGGGCTTACAACCAAGGTTATGCAAACACCAACGCTGTAAACACCCCTAAAGGACAATACTTCGACCCCGCTACTGGGCAAGACTACCAACATATGGAAGCTTTCCACGCTCATTACAAAATGAGTGGTGCTAACCGCTTGTCTTTCTTGTTAGCCAACTTAGGGTACCGCGACGACAAAAATGCTCCAAGTGCTAAAACTCACAACACCCAAACCTTTGGAGCGCACTACACCGGTGCTGCCGACCAATGGAAATTTGGAGGGTCTTTGTACTTCCAAACAGGTAAAAACTTAGCAGGAGCTACCAAGAGTGCCTATATGTTTGCCCTAAACGCAGGCTATAAGTTCTCCGACATCTTTACCCTTACAGCTGGCTTAGACTACCTAAGCGGAAATGCTTCCGACGACACTTCTGGCAAAGACAAACGTTTCATTCCTTTCAGCGGAACAAACCACAAGTTCTACGGCTTTATGGATTACTACTACGTAGGTTTCAACCCTAGCGTTGGGCTAATGAATCCTTACCTAACAGCAGCTATCCGTACAGGTGAAAAGAGCAACCTTACTGCTACTTACCACTATTTTGCTCCTGGCGCGAAGTATCAAACTTCTAAAAAACACGGAAGCTTTGGCAGCGAGATAGACCTTATGTACAACCTAAAAGTACAACCTTATGTAGGACTACAAATGGGCTACTCTACCTACTTTGCTAACGATGGTATCAAAGCGATAAAAGGCGCTAACAATGCCCGTGGCTATCAAGACTGGTTTTGGTGCAGTTTAAACATCAATCCTAAAATCTTTTCAGCTAAATTCTAGTATTAGTTGATGCAATTTTAACCTTTTCCAACTCGAACGCACGAGATTTTACTTTTGAAAAAAAAGAATGACTCTGCTGCTGCAATAGAAGAAACTTCTTTGCTAACAGATACACTTCCATCAAAAGTTAAATGTCGTGCGTTTGTTTTTTCATTCTGCGCTCTTTAACTCAAAAAAATCAGACAAAACAAACGAACTAAAAAAGGAAATAACCTCCCTCTTTACCAAATTGACACCCCAACCGAAACAAACCTCTCAGATTGTACAGAAAACGCAATTTTTAAACATTAAGGACAGTTTTGTCATCTAAAACCACCTCTTTTGCACAAATTGCAATGCAAAATAGAAACTTACACCCCCTCTCTGACGAGGCTTTTTGTTAAATTTCGTGCGTTTGACCTGACAAATAATATTTCCTCTTGCTTGTTATTTCAAAAAGTACTATCTTTGTGGCCTGAGAACATTATAATATTTTTTGAAGTATGAAAAAGATTACGTTGCTATTAGTAGCCCTGCTATTAGTCGTGGCCTGCAAGAAGAATGCAAACTTCAACAGCAATCCGCTGGCCTTTAAAGACTATATTTCAGGCTATACCTCTGGGCTAATATCAGCCCATGCGGGTATTAAAATTTTGTTGAACGAACCTCTCTCCCAAGAAAAAATAGACAAGGTACCTGAACTTAACCTTTTCGAAATCTCTCCAAAAGTAAATGGGAAAGTAGTTTGTACTAGCCCTACCTCTATTGAGTTCATTCCTGAAAAACCCTTGGCTCAAAACACAGAATACCGGGTTTCTTTCAATGTAAAAAAACTCTATTCGGTACCCTCTAAAGAACTAGAGATATTCAACTTCACCCTAAAAACTATCCAACAAGCCTTTAGGGTAACTTCTGGAGAACTACAGTCATACAATCGGAACTTGTACTTTTTCAGCGCAGAACTTTTGGCCAACGACCAGATTCCGCACGAAACCGTTAAAAACATTCTTAAAGCTACCTTAGACGGAAAACGCGTTGGCGTAACTTTTCAAACCAAAGGTACTAATAACAAGTTCGTTATCTTGTTTGACAGTATTCCCAGAATAGACAAAGAACAGAACTTAGAAGTAAAATGGGAAACCAAAGAAATTCCACAAGAGAACCTTTTGCCTTTCTCTTTTACTATCCCACAAAAAGGAATTTTCAAACCCTTGATAGTTAAAAACGAAGGAGCAAACCAAGAGTTTAGCATCAACTTTTCAGATCCTTTGAGCAAAGATCAAGATTTTGAAGGTCTCGTAAGCCTTAGCAATACCAATAGCACTCTCAAATATGCTGTAAACGGCAACGTGCTTAAAGTCTTCCGCGAAGAAAAGCAAGAAGGCGAATACCAAGTACAAGTGGCTCAAGGAGTCAAAAGCATCTATGGCCAAACATTAGCTAAAGACTACCAATTCCCAATTACCTTTACCCAACAAAACCCTAACTTCCGTTTCCTAAAGAGTGGCACCATCTTGCCAAGCTCTCAAAACCTAAAAATCAACTTCCAGACAATAAACTTGCGTGCGGTAAATGTAACCGTGTATCGTATCTATGAGAACAACATCTTCCAATTCTTGCAATCAAATGATTTAGGTGGAGATATTTACATCCGTAGGGTAGGTAGACCTATTGCTCGCAAAGTGCTTAAACTAACCGATGGCGCTTTGTACCCTCTAAACGATTGGAATACCTATTCACTCGATTTGGCATCAGTCATCACTCCTGAACCAGGTGCTATCTACCACGTAGAGTTAGGTATGAAACGCAACTACTCCCTCTACACTTGTGGCAGCAAAAACACTGAGCCTTTAGACCTATCGTACGAACAAGAGCCTCTAGACGACGACAATGTGAACTACGATGGCTACGACTATTACGACGATGACTACTACGAAAATAGCGATGACCCTTGCGATGACTACTACTATTACGGACGCACTATCAGCACAAACGTTTTAGCTTCAGATTTGGGGGTAATTGTCAAAAAAGGACAAAACAACACCTACACCATCGCCGTAAACAACCTGTTGAACACCGAACCTGTCGGCAGTGCCATTGTAGAAGTGTACAACTACCAACAACAGAAAATCCAAGAAGGCAAAACTGATAGTAACGGACTGGTAACCTTGGCTGTAGGATCAAGAGCTTACTTTGCCAAAGTGAAAAAAGACAGCTTCACAACCTATGTGAAGATGGACGACGGTGCGCCACAGTCAGTGAGCAAATACGATGTAGACGGTATTCGCTTGCAAAAAGGACTCAATGGTTTCATCTACACCGAAAGAGGTGTTTGGCGTCCTGGCGACAGTATCTATGTAGGATTCATCCTAAACGACTTCGCACAAAAAACACCTGAAAAGCTACCTATCAAATTGCGCTTTACAGACCCTTATGGTAAGCTAATTGCTGAACGTATGCAAAGCAGCAACCCTTCCAACCAATACGTCTTTGGCCTTAAAACCGCTGCCGAAGCCCCTACCGGCAACTGGAATGTAACCCTCTCAGCAGGAGCTGCCAAATTCAGCAAAACCATCAAAATAGAGACTATCAAGCCTAACCGACTAAAGATAGAAAACAGCCTGAGTGGCAAACGCATCTCAGCTTCAGGAGCTAATGCCTATCTGCAAGTATTATGGCTACACGGTACCCCTGCAGCCAATACAGGCGTAAGTGTAAAAGCTAAGTTCTACCCTGCCGAAACAGCATTCAAAGGCTTTGAAAAATACCTCTTTAAGAATACCGCCTATCAGTTTGACTCTGAAGAATTCAACGTCTACGATGGCCGTACCGATGCAAATGGAAACACAAGTTTCTTCTTCCGTACTACACAGATAGAAGCTCCAGGAATGCTGAAAGTAAACTTCCTCACCCAAGCCAACGAAAGTGGTGGAGACTTTAGTACCGATGTTACTACAGCCTCTTTCTCACCCTACACCCAATACGTAGGGTTGCGCCTGCCAGAAACCAACAAATACGACTACTACAATACCGAAGAGAAACACTCTTTTGAAACAGTTGTGCTCTCTGAAGACGGCAAACCTCTTTCTGGCAAACAGGTGCAAGTAACCGTTTACAAAGTAAGTTGGAACTGGTGGTGGGACGCCTCTAACCAAAACATCTCTACCTACAACAGCAGTAGCAGCAATGCTATCTACTCATCAGAAAGCCTAGTTACCGACGGTAGCGGGAAAGCGCGCTTCAGCCTAAAAATCCCTGATGCCGATTGGGGTAGATACTTCATCTTGCTCTCCGACGAAGAAAGCGGACACAAATGTGGCACCACAGTTTATTTTGACTGGGGCAATTGGTCAGGAAAATCCCGTGGCACCGAAGGAAGCGAAGCGGTAATGCTCACCTTAGGAAGCAACAAAAAAGAATATCAAGTAGGTGAAAAAGCACGCATCTCTTTCCCTTCCGACAAAGGGGGGCGTGCCCTCATCTCTGTAGAAAACGGCAATGAAGTAATCGAAACCCACTGGGTGGAAACCAAAGATGGCGAAACAAACTGCGATATTCCTATCAGCAGCAAAATGGCACCCAATGTATATTGCTACGTTACCCTCTTGCAGCCTCACGCCCGCAGTCAGAACGATGCCCCTATACGTCTCTATGGCGTATTGCCGCTAAGCGTAGTGGACAAAAACACCCAGCTGAACCCTGTGATTCTGATGCCTAACAAGCTGGTACCTCAACAAAAAGTAACTATCAAGGTAAGCGAAAAATCAGGCAAACCTATGAGCTACACATTAGCCATTGTAGAAGACGGTCTGCTCAACCTCACCCGATTCAAAACTCCTAATGCGTGGAATACATTCTTCTCCAAAATAGCCTTAGGCGTAAAAACTTGGGACGTCTACAACGAAGTAATAGGTGCCTACGGAGGAACTATCAACCAAGCCTTCAGTATAGGGGGGGACGAAGATTTAGGAGGTGCCGATGCTCAGAAAGCAAACCGATTCAAACCATTTGTCATCTACCGAGGCCCTTTCCAACTGAAAAAAGGAGGAACTAACGCCCATACAGTCGAAATCCCTAACTACATAGGCTCTGCACGTGTAATGGTCGTAGCTTCCAACGTAGAAACCAATGCCTACGGAAGTGCGGAGAAAAAAGACATCCCTGTGGTGAGTCCGCTTTCTATCTTAGGTTCATTGCCTCGAAAAGCTGTTCCTGGAGAGAAAATCATTTTGCCTGTTACCGTTTTCGCAATGGAAAAACAAGTGAAAGATGTAACCGTGAATGTAGAAGCAAATCAGCACTTCAAAATCTTGAGCAGCCGTTCTCAATCATTGCACTTTGACAATACAGGAGAGAAAATGGCCTATTTCGAATTAGAAACTGCTGCCTTTGCTGGTATTGGCAAAGTAAAAATCACGGCCACTTCAGGAAAAGAAAAAGCTACCTACGAAGTGGAAATGGATGTTTACAACCCTAACCCTGTAACCTATTCTGTTCAGAATGCAATCATAACCGCAGGTCAAAACGCTACTTTAAATGCTACCGCCTTTGGCGAAAAAGCAAAAACAGTCTTAGAAGTTTCTAGTTTCCCAGGGGTAAACCTATCTCAGCGTTTAGGCTATCTAATAGCCTACCCACACGGCTGTGCAGAACAGATTACCTCAGGAGCATTCCCGCAACTATTCCTCACCGACTTCCAAGCAGTGAGCAAAGAAGCCGCCGAGCAGGTAAGCCGTAATGTAAGCGCCGCTATCAGCAAGCTACACGAAAACCAACTGCCAAACGGAGGATTTACCTATTGGAAAGGTGGCAAATACCCCGATGAGTGGGTAACCTCATACATAGGTCAGTTTTACGTTCAAGCCGAGAAAAAAGGTTATATACTTCCTTCTGGCAGCAAACAAAAATGGTTAGAGTATCAGAATACCGAAGCCCGTCAATGGCGTTATCAAGCCCAATATCAGAACGACTTTGCACAAGCCTACCGCCTCTACACCCTAGCCCTAGCAGGAAACCCCAACATAGGAGCGATGAACCGCTTGCGCGAACTCAAGGACATCAGCCCTAATGCCCAACGCACCTTGGCTGCCGCCTATGCCTTAGCGGGACAAAAACAATCAGCCAACAAGCTCTTCCAGCTTACAGCTATTGACGACGATACCGATGCCTACTACGGCTCAGTATGGCGCAACAAAGCGATGGCAATGGAAACTGCCCTACTCTTAGGCAAAAAAGAAGACGCTGCCCGTTGGGCTTTAGAAATAGCCGACAAGCTCTCGTCTTCCGATTGGCTCAGCACACAAACCACAGCTTATGCCCTATACGCAATGGCTAAATACGTAGCCGTAAACAAGAGCGGAAAAAGCTTCACCGCTACCTACACCATAGCAGGCAAAGCTCACAACCTACAAAGCGCTGAACCATTAATACAACAGCCTCTCAGCATAAAAGGCGACCAAGCAGTACAAGTGAAAAACAGCAGCAACCAAACACTGTACGTGCGCCTTATCAGCAGTGGAGTATTACCTGTAGGAAAAGAGCTCGCTATGCAAAACGGAGTGTCAATACGCACTACCTATCAAGATGCCAAAGGCCAACCTATAGAAGTCAGCAGCTTGCCACAAAGCACCGAAATAGTAGCTACTATAGAAGTTGCCAACCTCACTGGCGAACGCGTAGACAACATAGCCCTCACCCAGCTCATCCCTTCTGGATGGGAAATCATCAACACCCGCTTTACTGACTACGGAAGCAGTGAAGATGAAAACGGACTAATAGACTATGCCGATTTCCGCGACGACCGTGCAAACTTCTACCTATCGCTAAAAGCAAAAGAGACTAAGCACATCAAGCTCAAACTGAACGCCTCGTATGCAGGACATTACTACCTACCAGGTACTTATGCCGAAGCGATGTACAACAACCGCTACAACACCCGCACCACAGGTCGCTGGGTAGAGGTAGTTCGCAAATAAGAACATTTCCCTAACAGAGCAACAAAAGAAGGCTATCCGAAAAAGGTAGCCTTCTTTTTTGCCCATTGCTAAAAAAGCACAAAATATTTCCCTTACAAATAAAAGATACAAAATCAAAAAGTACTAAATTCAATCAAAAAAGGTACTAATTTAGTGCGTGTTACCTAATTACCCCAACCTCCTAATTGGCTAATTGACGAATTATCCGTACCTTTGCCGTCGAAAAGAACAAAAGAATGCGAACAAGAAGTATCAAAAAGAATGTCATCAATGTAGTAACCCTTGGTTGCTCTAAGAACGTATACGATAGCGAAGTACTAATGGGACAGCTAAAAGCGGGCGGCAAAGAGGTAGTACACGAGCAGCAAGGCAACATAGTGGTTATTAATACCTGTGGTTTTATCAACAATGCCAAAGAAGAAAGTGTCAATACCATTTTAGACTATGTGCAGCAGAAAGAAGCAGGCTTGGTAGACAAAGTATTCGTGATGGGCTGCCTTTCTGAGCGCTACAAACCCGACTTGGAAAAAGAAATCCCCGATGTCGACCAGTATTTCGGTACTAGCGAACTGCCTGCACTGCTAAAAGTATTGGGTGCCGACTACAAGCACGAACTCATAGGCGAACGCCTCACCACCACCCCAAAAAACTACGCTTACCTCAAAATATCCGAGGGCTGCGACCGTCCGTGCAGCTTTTGCGCTATCCCCCTGATGCGTGGGACACACGTTTCCACTCCTATAGAAGCACTTGTTACCGAAGCCGAAAAATTGGCAGCCAAAGGAGTAAAAGAACTGATACTCATCGCGCAAGACATCACTTACTACGGTCTTGACTTGTATAAAAAGCGTGCCCTTGCCGACCTACTCCGCGCCCTTGCAAAAGTAGAAGGCATCGAGTGGATACGCATACACTACGCATTCCCTACAGGCTTCCCTATG
>CAUQNY010000076.1:0-9702 GCA_963519425.1 uncultured Capnocytophaga sp. | reverse complement strand
CACACCATAAACACCTCACAAAACAACAAACTCTAAACCATTAAACCACCTCAAGATCGGTGGGGGCGGCGCGCGTCCAATTGTATATACTTTTGCCTCATCATTCTAAATAGTATTAACAATGAACACAGAAATTCCACAAGACTTACCCTCTTATTTCCACGCACACCCTGAACATTTTGAGTTTCGCAGCTCGCCAATGAAGAAAGTATACCTTGCTTTGGCTGTTGTTTTTCTCATTTTAGTCATTTTCCCTGATTGGCTTCCTCTGCCAACTTGGTTAGTGCGCACCCTTGGTGTTGTAGGGGTACTCTACGCTGCTGTAAAAGCCTACCTAGATGGCCATCTGTACGACAAACAGACCAACAGCAAGATTGTACAAGTAGCGCACAAGAAATTCAACTCGGCCTACACCACCGAGGAGACTTTGCTAGCTTCTCTTGCGAATGACGATTTTGCTAGCTTAGCCCAAACCCCCTCGCTGAACAACCAGCCACTACAGATGTACATTTTTGAGAATGTAGAAGGCAAAACGTTCTACCTCCTTTTAATGAAGTACTTTTCTCCGTCTGATTTTCGAGGTATCTCTCCTGTGAAAATAGTTTCGGGGGCTGCCTACGAGCAAAACAAAGAGCTGATAAGAAGCATCAACGGCTTTTAAAGATATTAGAATAGTTTTTATTATAAAATCTCCCTCAGGTTTTACAACCCCAGCAGTGCTTATGCACTGAGGTTATGAAATCTGAGGGAGATTTTGTTGGCAGCGTGGAACTTTTTTCATACCTTTGCCCCCGTTTTTAAAATTATTTTTATGCTGAATGTTCACAACCTATCTGTTTCTTTTCAGGGCGAGTATCTTTTTGAAGATGTAGCTTTTATGCTGAATGCGGGCGACCGTGTGGGGCTCATAGGAAAGAATGGAGCAGGCAAATCTACCATGCTTAAACTTCTATCGCGCGAGCTCAAGCCCGACACAGGGGGCATAGCTACCGACAAGGACGTACGCATAGGTTTCCTGAAACAGGACATAGACTTTGTGAAAGGTAGAACTATCTTGGAAGAAGCCTACCAAGCTTTTACCGAAATCAAAGCACTTGAACAACAGCTAGACGATATTCATCATCAAATAGAAACTCGCACTGATTACGAGAGTGATTCTTATCACGACCTATTGGACAAACTGAGCGATTACACCCACCGCTTTGACCTAATAGGAGGCTACCAATATCAAGGTGATACGGAAAAAGTGCTCTTGGGGTTGGGATTCCAACGCACTGACTTCGACAAGCTTACTGACAGTTTCTCAGGAGGATGGCGTATGCGTATAGAGTTGGCAAAATTGCTTTTGCAAAATAATGATGTACTGCTATTAGACGAGCCCACGAACCACTTGGACATAGAGTCAATCATCTGGCTTGAACAGTTCTTAACCTCCTACACTGGCGCAGTGGTAATAGTATCGCACGACAAGATGTTCTTGGACAATGTAACGAATAGGACGATTGAAATTTCGGTAGGCAAAATATACGATTACCCTAAACCTTACAGCAAGTTTTTGGAACTTCGGCAAGAGATACGCGAACAGCAACTCGCTTCGCAGAAAAACCAAGACAAGAAAATACAGCAAACAGAAAAACTAATTGAGAAGTTCCGCGCTAAAGCTACAAAAGCTTCGATGGCACAATCGCTGATGAAGAAGTTAGACAAGATAGAGCGGATAGAAGTAGATGAGGAAGACAATGCTGTGATGAATGTGCGCTTTCCGGTATCGGTAACCCCAGGGAAAGTAGTTTTAGAGATAGACGACGTTTCTAAGAATTATGGGGAAAAAGAGGTGCTGAGCCACGTGAGTTTGCTGATAGAGCGGGGCAGCAAAGTAGCCTTTGTAGGGCAAAACGGACAGGGGAAAACCACCCTTGCCAAAATGATTGTTAATGAAATTCCGTTTGAGGGGACTATCAAACTAGGCCACAACGTACAACTGGGCTATTTTGCGCAAAACCAAGCCGACTACTTGGACGGAGAACTGAGTGTTTTGGACACTATGTTCCACGCGGCCAACGACAGCAACCGTATGAAGATACGGGACATTTTGGGGTCTTTTCTCTTCCGAGGCGATGAGGTGGACAAAAAGGTGAAAGTACTTTCGGGTGGTGAAAGAAACCGCTTGGCATTAGCGAAAATGTTGCTTTCTGACTTCAATGTATTGGTAATGGACGAGCCTACTAACCACTTGGACATCAAGAGCAAGAACGTGCTAAAAAAAGCCTTGCAACAGTTTGAAGGCACCCTTATTATTGTATCGCACGACCGCGACTTCTTGCAAGGGCTCACAGACAAAGTGTATGAGTTTAAAAACAAGCACCTCAAAGAATATCTGGGCGACATAGATTTCTTCTTAGAGCAACGCGCTGCTGCTAACTTCAGAGAGATTGAACAAAAGACTCAAGAAAAAGAATCTGTGGTGCCCGAAAAGGCAGCTCTGAAAGATGAAAAGTTGAGCTTTGAGCAGCAAAAACAACAGAAAGCTGTTCAGAACAAACTGAATAAGATAGAGAACAGCATCGGTGAATTAGAAACCACCCTAAAAAGAATGAATGAACAAATGGGAGAAGGGCTACAAACAGATGCTTTTTACCAAGAATACGAACAGAAAAAACAAGCGTTGGAGGAATTGATGAGCGAATGGGAATCTTTAATGAGTTAATCTTATGCATCCTAAAAAAATATTACTCTTTTTGGTAAGTGTCCTTGTTGCACTATTTGGAATGACGCTTTTTAGCAGTTATCACACTACTGCTAGCGGGATGGTGCGCGAGGGGATTCTTTTTGCCAACAATACGATGTTGCGCTACCCTACCCCCGACATTTTGGGGATGCTTTTCAAAGCACAAGAAAAGGAGAACAACAAGCTGGACAAGCTGATCAAGGACAACAAGGAGCACATAGTAGATGAGAAAACGGAATATTTGGCCGAGAACGATTCGATAGTGAATGATACGCTTCAGAAACTAGAGACGAATGTAGAGGGCAAAATATACTACCCCGGCAATAGAATAGACTACATACGCCGCTTGAAAGCTAAACTTTGCCAAACCTCTTGCCAAATAGTGCACTACGGCGACTCTCAGATAGAGGGCGACCGCATTACGGGCTATGTGCGCAACCGTTTACAACTGGCCTATGCAGGAGGAGGCCCGGGCTTTTTCCCTATAAAAGTAGTTTACAACCAGAATAGCATCAATATTGTAGCATCGGCCAACTGGTCGCGTTATGCTTTTTTTGACCGGAAACAACGCCGGAAAGTAGGGCACGACAAGTACGGACTTTTTGCTACCTATTCGCGTTTTACTCCTTACGCTAAAGATACTGCTTCGATGCCCATAACTAAGGCTTCTTTTGTACTCAAACCTTCTAAGAAATCTTACGCCCGCTTGCAACATTATACGCAATTCGGTCTGCACTATGGCAATGCCCATAGCCACATAAGCATCAAGGTGTACGAAGATGGCAACATTTTAAAAACAGACACCCTAATTGCCGATGGCAAATATCACAACTACAAGCTTAACTTTTCTACGACCCCTAAGGAAATAAAAGTAGAATTGGAAGGGCGTGTGAGTCCAGATTTTTACGGTATTACGCTAGATGCCTCGTCGGGAGTAAGAGTAGACAATGTAGCGATGCGCGGAGAAGCAGGGCGTATTTTCACACGGATGAACTACGAAAATTACCACCAAATGTCGGCAGATAGGCGGCCTGATATTTTCATTTTTCAGTTTGGAGGCAACACCATCCCGTATATGAAGACGGACTTGCAACTGAAAGACTATGTAGAAGGTTTGATTTTCAATATGAAATGGGTGAAGAGAGCTAACCCCAATGCAATGTTTATGCTTTTAGGCCCTGGCGATATGACTACCTCGCGCAACGGGCAACGTATGACCTATCCGTTTTTGCCCAAACTGAACGACCTAATGAAAGAAGAATGCCTGAAGAACGATGTCGCCTTTTTCAGTATGTATGAGGCAATGGGCGGAGAGAATGCAATGATTACTTGGGTGAAAGAAGGAATGGCAGCTGCCGACTATGTACATTTTAGTCCGAAGGGAACTAAACTTATCTCGGAGGTATTTTACCAATGTTTGCACAACGATCTTGCAGCAGTAGACTAAAAAACTATGACAGATTTTTTTAATAATTTTTTCACCTTTGATCCTAAGCATCCGCTTACTTTTGTGCGGATAGATTTTTGGATTTTCTTTGTACTGGTGTACGGGGTGTTTGTTTTAATTTACGACCGCAGGAATGTACGCAATCTGTTTCTGTTGCTAGCCAGTTTTTACTTTTACTACAAATCTAGCGGGCTGTTTGTGCTGTTGCTGCTATTCAGTACAGTTACCGATTTCTATTTGGGGCACTACATACACCGGCAGGCGGAAGAGCGGCGGAGGAAGGTAGCCGTGAGCGTGAGTGTATGCTTGAATTTGTTTGTATTGGCCTATTTTAAGTACGCGTACTTTTTTACCGACACGTACAACGCCCTTTTCCACACACAACACGAAACCTTTAACTACTTAGCTTATTGGGCTAATGGGTTTCAATACAAAGGTTACTTCAGCGTAGATAAGATTATTCTTCCGGTAGGTATTTCGTTCTACACTTTCCAGACTATCAGCTACACAATGGATGTGTACAGACGAAAAGTAGCTCCTTTAAAATCGATTTTGGATTTTGGTTTTTATGTGAGCTTCTTTCCACAGCTGGTGGCAGGGCCTATTGTGCGCGCTGAGGAGTTTGTACCACAAATTCTTAAAAACACCAAGATCACTAAAGAGGAATTCAACAAGGCTATTTTTCTCATCCTGAAAGGACTCATCAAGAAGATGATTTTTGCAGATTTCATCGCGATGCACTTCTTGGACAGGGTTTTTGACGCCCCTACGATGCACTCTGGTTTTACCAATATTCTAGCACTGATAGGCTATTCGCTACAAATCTACGGTGATTTTTCTGGGTATACCGACATAGCTATAGGGGTAGCACTGCTGATGGGGTTCCATTTGCCTATCAACTTCAATTCGCCCTACAAGGCCTTGAACTGCGGTGATTTTTGGAAACGATGGCATATCTCGCTCTCTACGTGGCTGAAAGACTATTTGTACATTCCACTGGGAGGAAACCGAAATAGCTCGCTAGGGACTTTTGTTTTTTCGCTGCTTTTTGTAGTGATTCTGGTAGTTGCAGTAGGCAATTTAGCTTTTACATTAGTGGTAGGAGGCTTGCTGGTAGTAGGCTCGGCATTAGCTTTCTTCTACAAACCTTTTGAGCGCTACCTAACTACCAACATCAATATTATGCTGACGATGCTAATAGGCGGCTTGTGGCACGGAGCTGCTTGGAAATTCGTCATCTGGGGAGGGCTGAACGGTTTGGGAGTTGTGGCCTACAAATACTGGCGCAAGATAAGCCCATATGAGCAAAGTACCCTCTGGGTAGCCCGTGTGTGGAAGATAACCTTTACTTTTGTGTTCATCACCTTTACACGGATATTCTTCAGAAGCAATGATATGGAGAGTGTAGGACAATGGTTCCACCAAGTGGCTACCAATATGAGTTGGGATACCGCTACCCAAGTGATGAAATACAACAATATCCCATTGGGTATTATTCTGATAGGCTACCTGACCCACTGGTTGCCACAAGCTTGGAAAGATGCCATTGAACACGTTTTTTCAGAGAGCCACTACATAGTGAAAGGAGCGATTGCGATGGTAGTAGTACTGATTTGCTATCAAGCTTATTCTACCGATATTCAGCCATTTATTTATTTTCAGTTCTAGAAACGCTCTAATACCCCCGCCAATGAGAGGAAGCGTTTTTTGACAAAGTTTCAGTAGCTGTTTTGCTACTTAAGATTAAATTAGTATCTTTGCAACATCAAAAAAAGATTAAACATCAACCATTTGACATTTATCATTTTTACAAAATGTACTCTATAAAACAATTATTACAAGAAGGAAAAGCGATACAAGGGGCAATAACCCTGAAAGGTTGGGTGCGTACTTTCCGCAGCAACCGTTTTATTGCGCTGAACGATGGTTCAACAGTGGACAACCTACAAGTGGTTGTAGACTTTGAGAATACTGACCCAGAAGTGCTAAAACGCATCACAACTGGTGCAGCTATAGAAGTGAAAGGAAAGCTGGTAGAAAGCCAAGGGAAAGGACAAAGCGTAGAACTACAAGCTAGTGAAGTAGTGATTTTGGGGGATAGCAATCCTGAGGAATATCCTATTCAGCCCAAGAAACACTCGCTTGAGTTTTTGCGTGAGAACGCCCACTTGAGAGTACGCTCTAACACATTTGGAGCAGTGATGCGAGTACGCTCTACACTGGCATACGCCATCCACAAATATTTTCAAGACAAGGGATTCTTCTACGTAAATACACCTATCATCACAGGAAGCGATGCTGAAGGAGCAGGCGAAATGTTCCGCGTAACAGCCTTAGACCCCAAAAATCCACCCTTGACCGAGGACGGAGAAGTAGACTACAAGAAAGATTTCTTTGGTCGTGAAACAAACTTAACTGTATCTGGACAGCTAGAAGGAGAGACTTTTGCGATGGCTCTTGGCAAGATTTACACCTTTGGGCCTACATTCCGTGCAGAAAACTCTAATACCTCTAGGCACCTAGCTGAATTCTGGATGATAGAACCAGAAATGGCTTTCTACGACCTAATTGACAATATGGACTTGGCTGAGGATTTCATCAAAAACGTACTACAATACACGTTGGAGGTACGCAAAGATGATATAGAATTCTTAAACAAGCGCTTCTTGGAGGAAGAAAAGACCAAACCACAAAACGAACGCAGCTCTATGTCGCTCATAGAGAAACTCGAATTTGTGATACACAATGAGTTTAAGCGCGTAAGCTATACAGAAGCAATAGACATCTTGAAGAATAGCAACCACAACAAGAAGAAGAAGTTCCAATATCCTGTGAACGAATGGGGGGTAGATTTGCAAAGTGAGCATGAACGCTACTTGGTAGAAAAACACTTTGAATGTCCTGTAATTTTGTACGATTACCCAGCGAACATCAAAGCTTTCTATATGCGACTCAACGACGATGGAAAGACCGTTCGTGCAATGGACATTCTCTTCCCTGGAATTGGTGAAATAGTGGGAGGCTCTCAGCGCGAGGAACGTTATGAGGTACTCAAACAAAAGATAGCAGATTTAGGAATGAAGGAAGAAGACTTGTGGTGGTATTTAGATCTTCGCAAGTTTGGTACAGCAGTGCACAGTGGTTTTGGGTTAGGCTTTGAGCGATTGGTACTTTTTGCTACTGGAATGGGCAACATTCGCGATGTAATTCCTTATCCTCGTACTCCTGGTAGCGCTGAGTTCTAAAAAACAGTTGCAAAGTTTGGCACGGTTGTTGTAATACTATAGCTGTAAAACGTTAAACTTAATTTTAATAATTAATACTATGAAAAAGTTTTTAACATTAGTAGTTTTTGCTCTTTTCGGCGTAATGGCCTATGCACAAGACGCTGAGATTTCTTTCAAAGCAGAAGAAATCGACTACGGGAACATTAAACAAGGTGCTGATGGAGTTCGTGTATTCGAATTCACCAACACAGGAAAAGCGCCTTTGGTAATCACCAATGTAGCTTCATCTTGCGGATGCACCGTTCCTTCTTGGACCAATCAACCCGTAGCCCCTGGAGCTAAAGGTAAAATTGAAGTGAAGTACGATACGAACCGTGTAGGTCCTATCAGCAAAACTATCACTGTAACTTCTAACGCAAAATCAAACCCAGTGAAGGGCTTGCGCATTAGAGGTAATGTTCAATAATCCATAACTATTTATATTTTAATTACTCCCCGAGTCGCCTGTTTTTGTATAAAAGCAGGCGACTTGTTTTGTGTTAAATTTTTGTGAATATGCTCAGGATAAGATTTTTTTTCGTATCTTTGCCGCGAGAAAACTAAATAATCAAACAGAAAAATGAAATTACACGCAATTATTTTTGTTGGAGGGCTTTTTGCTGCTCAGTTATCAACAGCTCAAGTAGTAGTTAGCGATACCGCTACAACTACGATGGAAACCATTACAAACACTATTACCATAGGAGCTGTTGAGACAGTGAGCGAAGCAGAAATTCAAGCTCAGAAAGAACAACTAAAGGCTGAGCAAAAGCTTCAGAAAGAGCAAGAAAAAGCACTGAAGACTGAAGAAAAGGCCGCTGCTCAAGCTGAAAAAGCAGCAAAAGAAAAGGCTAAGGCTGAAGAAAAAGCTAAAAAAGCTGAGGAAAAGGCTAGAAAAGCTGAAGAAAAAGCTGCTAAAGAAAAAGCTAAGGCAGAAGCTAAAGCTAAAAAGGCTGAAGAAAAGGCTGCTAAAGAAAAAGCTAAAGCAGAAGCAGCTGCTAAAAAGAAACAAGAACGTTTGGCTCAAGCTAAAAGTGGGGTAAGCAAAGTAGAAGCTAAAATTACCAAAGCGAAAACTGACTTGGCTAAGGAAGAGAACAAGTACAATATGAAGAAAGCTAAAGGTGCTTTGTCTCCTCAAGACGATGCTAAATGGAAAGGTAAAATACTCAACAAACAGCAAAAAATCAATCAGTTGAACCTTGAGCTTCTGAAAGCACAAGAGAAAGTAAACAAGTACTCTATGTAAGAGAAGTACTAAAAAGAAGAAAGAAGCTGCCTTAAAAGTAACATTTTGGGGTAGCTTTTTCTTTTTTAATGGTCAGCAATGTGGAAGAAGGGAAATGCTTTGTGACTAAGAGAAGAAGTTTTTTATCTATGAAAAAGACTATCTTTTTACAATAAGAGAGCTGATAACTGATTTTGATAAAGTAACTACTCCCCTAAAAGCAATAGAACCTTAACATCACTGCTAAGATTCTATTGGGAGCGACTTGGATTTCTCCGCATTGCGGTCTAATAATCACTTATTAGACAAGGCAAAAGTATAAAATATTTTTTTAATTATTGTGAATTGCTTTCAAATTTTGTAGTTTTGTGATTGACAACAACTCCACCGCACTGTTATCGCTCAACTTGCACTTAAAATAACTTGGCACAAGTTGCCCGCCGTGCCTGTATCTACGTTCGCAAAGGCAAGCCTACGCATACTGCTATAATTCTTTCCAGATGTGCCGTGAAAGTTGCCAAAAAAGGTGTCTAAACTCTTGGTGAACGCCAACGCACCCTCTCGTTGTGGATAGCCGCATAATTGCGCCTATCTCTGGCGGAAATCACTACCCTTTCAGGCGACTGCTCGGCTATGCGGATACTATTTTTGAGTGCAAGCGATTGCGATAATATCTTATGAGGCAGAGCGTCTACACGCTTCACCCAAGGGATGAAGGAGGTATCTATAAAGCCCTGTTTTATGAATGACTGCAGAAAGAAAGCACACGCTTTTTGGGCTATCTTAGGCGATATAGTCTTAAAAATATCCCTTGCCATAGTCTCGAAGTTAGGAGTTTGAAAATTTGCACTTGATGGTGGAATGAGCGCTGGATAATATTTGTGGCAATCATTTGGGCTATTGCAATGATTTTATACCCTGCATAACTTATAGATTAAGAACAAAAAAACGAATTTAAAAGAAACACATAAACACCTTAAAAACAAATATATAAAAAGTAATAATAATCTTTCTTTATAGCCTATAGTTAAAA
>CAUQNY010000075.1:0-9730 GCA_963519425.1 uncultured Capnocytophaga sp. | reverse complement strand
TAAACAAAAAAGGTAAAGTACGACGTGCTCGCATTTACTACTTTAGAGGACTTACAGGTAAAAAAGCCCGTATCAAAGAAGTTCGCTAAGAGTAAAACAATCAACAACATAAAGCAAAGAGTTAAGTTTCTAACGTACTTTCTCTTTGCTTTTTTCTTTTAAAACAATTTTCATTTGTACGCAATACTTGACATAGAAACTACTGGGGGCAAATACGATGAAGAAGGTATTACTGAAATTGCTATCTATCGTTTTGATGGCCATACAATTACTGACCAGTTCATTTCGCTTATCAATCCAGAACGCCCTATACAAGATTTTGTAACAAGACTTACAGGCATCAACAACAAGATGTTGCGAAATGCTCCTAAGTTTTATGAAGTAGCCAAACGCATCGTAGAAATTACAGCGGGCTGTATTATCGTAGGGCATAATGCTGCCTTTGACTATCGTATCCTCCAAACAGAGTTTCGACGACTGGGGTATGAGTATATAAAAAACACACTCTGTACAGTTGAATTGGCACAACAACTGATTCCAGGAAAAGAATCATACAGCTTAGGTAAGCTGGTACGTTCTTTAGGAATCCCTATGAGTGAACGCCACCGTGCTTCTGGTGATGCAAAGGCTACCCTACAACTTTTTAAGTATTTATTAGAGAAGGACACTAAAAAGGATATTATCACTACCTACGTGAAGAACGATATTCGCATAGAAATGACTTCTCGTTTATTAAAAATATTAGATGAGCTTCCTGAAAGATTAGGAATATTTTACATACATAACGAAGAGGGGAGAATTATCTATGTAGGGAAGCATAAGAATATCAAAAATCGTGTAAACCAAATTTTCACTTCTGTTTCTAAACGAGATAGATATCTACAACGTCACGCTTATCGCGTTACTTACGAAGAAACAGGTAATGACCTTATTGCAACTCTTAAGGAGATAGAAATCATTCAGCATAATAAGCCGAAGTGCAACTCTTATCTTCCACAAAACAAGCTAGAAATTACTTATATGCTCAGAGCTAAGTACAACTCGAAAGGCTATTTGTGTTTTACTTTGGAACTTTTGGCTAGCCAAAAAGAGGCTATCGTTACTTTTGAAACAGAGCAAGAAGGGCGTGCTTTTCTAAGACGCATAGAAAAGGAATTTCAGCTGAACGAAGTAGATTTTAATAAGGAGCTTCCAGAGACCTACAATGAGAGAGCTATACGAGTACTCAGCAAGTACGGCCTTATCAATCAAGAGGTAGTGATAGTTGATAAGGGTAGAGTAGTGGGAGAGAAGAGTATTATCCTAATTATTGATGGCTCGCTGAAAGGTTATGGTTTTTTTAACTTAAATTACCAACTTACTCGTCGTACTATCTTGGAGAACTTAATCACCCCTCTTTCTAATTCTTTTCTCAATAGGCATCTAATATTAGCTTATCTGAGAAATAACCCTAATAAGGTAAAAGTACTGAATCTGAACGAACAAAAACCTTTCCATAATGAATAGACAAATTTTTACAGTCCTTTGCTTAGCGGCTTTTTCCTTGATTGGCTGCAATACTGCAACTCCTGAGCTCAATGCTAACCAAATGAATGAGACAGCTCAAATCATTGCTAAACTTAGTGATTCTATTCAAAGCCTTACAGCTGAAAAAGAAGAAGCTCTGCGTTTTAGTCTTGAAACTAATGAACTCTCACAACAGTATTTTCAAGACTTGAAGATTGAGAATCCTTCTCAAATTGTGATAAATGCCTTGATGGAGCTAAATGTGCAACAGAAGAACCCTTACATTCTGTCGGAAGGCAATGGTAGGTTTCTAATTAATAAGATTCGAATTCTAAATGAGAAATGGGTGATTTGTGAATTTACAGATGGAGAGCTCTGGGGAGACCTTCTCCTTGAATATCACATAGATGGGAATCTACAACCTACTTTTAAACGTTTAGATGAAATCATCCACCCTAAATAAGTCGGAAGCTATACCATCTGAAAGGAACTTGCCTTGGCGTGTTACTTTTAGATGGTTTTCTTTTATTTCTAAAAGTCCTTCAGAGAGGTATTTTCTTGCTTGAGCAAGTATATACTGCTGATAATCTTCTCCAAAAATACATTTTACTTCTTTTAAATCAATGCCAACCATTGTACGAATACGAGTGATAATGAGCTCGTTGTAGCGATTATTCAGACTTAAAACTTCTTTTTCTTGAGGCAATACACCTTGCTGAATTTGATCTATGTACTTAATATTGTTTGCAAGGTTCCAACTTCGCTCTTTTCCATTAAAACTATGGGCTGAAGGACCTATGCCCATATAAGATTTTCCAAACCAGTAGGCAGTATTGTTTTTGCTGAAAAAACCTTCTTTGCCAAAGTTAGAAAACTCGTACTGTACAAAGTTTTCAGCTTCAAGTAAGTGTATAAGTATTTGAAAATGCTCATAAGCTAAACGGTCATCTATAGGAGGTATCTTTCCCTTAGCAATAAACTTGTGTAGGGCAGTTTTTTCTTCTACAGTGAGAGCGTAAGCTGAGATATGAGGTACCCCAAAATGTAATGCTTTACGTATATTTTCTTGCCAACGTACATTACTCATAGTAGGAATACCATAAATTAGGTCAATAGTAGTGTTGGGGAATTTTTCTAGAGCGATAGGAAGTAATTCATCTACTTGTGCGGGGGTATGTATACGGTGCATCAGCTGTAAATCTTCTTCAAAGAAAGATTGTACTCCAATGCTAAGCCTATTGATACCTAAATTTTGGAGAAATGACAGCCGTGCTGTTGGAGTATGGTCTCTAAAAAAATCGTCAGGATTAGCCTCTAAAGTAATTTCGGCAGTAGGGCTTACAGTATAATGCTGGTAGATAGTATTGAAGAGTTGTAACAGTTCTTCATCGCTGAGCAAGCTAGGGGTTCCTCCTCCAAGGTATATGGTTTGCAACTCACTTCCTACGGCCTCCTCTTTGCGCAAAATAAGTTCTCTGCAAAGAGCATCAACCATTTCAGCTTTTCGTTTTAAGGTTGTTGAAAAGTGGAAATCGCAGTAGTAACACGCTTGGCGACAAAAAGGGATATGAAGATATAAACTATACAAAATAGAAAGTTAGCCCACTCGGTTTTGGTTTTGTTTTATAAAAGCCTCCCAACCTGAATAGTGCTGTTGCTTTTCGGCTTTTCCACCGTTAAAATAATGGCATACAGCTACTGCTAAGCCATCGGTAGCATCGAAGTGTTTAGGAAGTTCTTTGAGTTGAAGTAACTGTTGTAGCATCTTAGCTACTTGTTCTTTGGAAGCTGCTCCATTGCCTGTGATAGCCATTTTTACTTTCTTGGGCTCGTACTCTGTGATAGGTATTTGGCGTGATAGTCCAGCTGCCATAGCTACCCCTTGAGCACGTCCTAATTTCAGCATAGATTGTACATTTTTGCCAAAGAAAGGTGCTTCAATAGCCAATTCATCGGGGTGATAGGTATCTATCAATTCAAGGGTACGCTGGAAGATAATTCCTAGTTTTAAGTAATGA
This sequence comes from uncultured Capnocytophaga sp., assembly GCA_963519425.1. Lineage (GTDB taxonomy): Bacteria > Bacteroidota > Bacteroidia > Flavobacteriales > Flavobacteriaceae > Capnocytophaga. The sequence goes on along the minus strand of CAUQNY010000075.1, from coordinate 6,206 downwards.
TTGCTGTATTTGCTCAGCTGTAACTCGTTTAGTTGCAGGAGTTTCATCTGGTTATTTTTCACTTCAATCAATCCAAAACCCATAATAGTAGTACCTGGGTCGATGCCTAAGATAATTTTTTCCAATAGGATAACCTTATTTTACGTTGATTTCTATAGGTAGTCTAAATTGGGTACCTACATTTTGTCCATTTTTAGTAGCTGGAGTAATATTGTCTTCCTCGGTAAGTGCAGCTAACTGTGTACGTAGAGAGTCCTCAAAAGAACTGCCATCGGTAGCTAATAGTTCTTTTGTTTTGTCGTCGGCTTCTATATCTATCAGTACTATTTTCCCTATATTGTCTACTTTTATAGTAAGGTAAATGCGGTCAGTAACAGGTTCTGTAACCTGATAAGAGGCTTTTTTAAGACGATTGCTAAACTGATCGGCAAATGCTTTCTCAAAGCACTCTTTTTGACCTGTTTTGGTGCTAACGGTATCGCATACTCCTTTAAAAATGGGGTAAGTATCTAAATCCTCTTTTACAAGCTCGTCAAATTTTATCTTGGCGATAGAATCCAACTGAGTTTGCAGTTTTGCTTCTTTTTGTTCTGCTGTTAGTTCAGTTGCTTTTTTCTTGCAAGCTACCACTACCAAAGCTAATGAAAGGGCTAAAAACCAAATGTATTTCATAATCAAATCTGTATATGATATTTTCAAGGTTCAAAGGTACTACAAAAAAATGACTTACAAAAATAATTTGTACTTTTTTTAGGCTGAACAAACAAAATTAGGAAAAGGAGCAGAGCACTGTTTCAGTCAGAAAAATTAATCAGTTAACTCGTGTTTAGAGTAGGTGATTATTTTTCTGTTTTGAGTTGTTTTGTAGAACCTCGGTGCTAGCTGAAATTAGGAAATTAAGATTTTTCTTCTTTTGAACTTCTAATTTTGTACGTTTGACCCATACCTTTTTGTATTTTCAATCTAAAGGAGACCTTCCTGAATTAGGTTATGCAGGTGGATAACTCCCGCATATACTCCATTGTGGGTTACTAATAATTGAGTTATTTTGTTTTTCTCCATTAGGCTAAGAGCATCGATAGCTAAGCTGTCCCACTCGATTGTCTTAGGGCTTACGCTCATTATATCTTTTGCTGTTAGCCCTTTGATACTATCTGTCTTGCTTAGCATTCGCCTAATGTCGCCATCAGTTACCACGCCTACAATGTTACCATTGGCTATTACTGCTGTTACGCCCAACATCTTGGCTGAGATTTCTACAATGACTTGCTTGATGTCGGTGTCGGGAGTTACTTCAGGTTTTTGGTTATTTATTACTATGTCGGACACTTTTAAATATAAGCGCTTTCCTAAAGCTCCTCCTGGGTGGTATTTAGCAAAATCGCTGCTGCCAAAGTGTTTCATTTCGAGCAAGCAAACAGCTAAGGCATCGCCTAATACTAATTGGGCGGTGGTGCTAGTGGTAGGGGCTAGATTGTTTGGACAGGCTTCTTTTTCTACGTGAGCATATAGCACACAGTCTGCTTGTTGTGCTAATACTGATCCTTTGTTGGAAGTAATGGCAATCAGTTTGTTGTTTCCACGTTTAAGTAGAGGCACCAATACTTTTATTTCGGGGGTATTGCCGCTTTTGGAAATACAAATAACAACATCGTTTTCTTGAATGATACCTAAATCGCCGTGGATGGCATCGGCAGCGTGCATAAAGATAGCTGGGGTACCTGTTGAATTCATCGTAGCTACAATCTTGTTGGCAATGATAGCACTTTTGCCTATTCCCGTAATAACTACGCGTCCTTTAGCGTTTAAAATGCAATTCACTGCTTGGACAAAGTCAGTATCAATATAGTCAGTAAGTTTGGCTACAGCTTTGGCCTCTTCGGCAATGGTTTGCCGAGCAATGCTTATAATTTCTTCTGTTTTCATTGGTTTTCGTTGTTGTATATCGTTCTGATGATACCATCGGCCAAGCCTATGCGCGGTACGTGTACAATGCTGGCTTTAGACCATTTCATTGCGTTAATAAATACTGTGAGAGCATATAATATAACATCGGCCCGGTCGGGGTTAAAGCCCAATAGACGAATACGTTCGTCGTAGGTAAAGCCTGATACATATTGGTAATAATCAGTGAGATATTGGTAGGTAAGTGGCTCTCCCTCTCTGCTGTTGGAATTCTTGTGTATCTTATTGATGTTTCCCCCAGATCCTATTGCTTCGATATGTTCACAATCGCGGGTGTGCTTTTCTATCCAATGTTGTACTTCCTGCCATATTTCGTCTTTTACTTTATTATCTAATAAACGTACAGTACCTATGGGAAAAGAACGCGCTTTTTTAGCTTTTCCTTTGGTGAAGACAGTGAACTCAGTACTTCCTCCTCCTACATCTATGTATAAATAGTTTTTGTCTTTCTGAATAAGGCTTGAAATATCAGTAGAAGCAATAATGTTTGCTTCCTCTGAGCCATCAATGATGTCTATGCGCACTCCTGTACGCTTGTAGATCTCATCGGCTACTTGTTGCCCATTGGTAGCTTCGCGCATTGCCGAGGTAGCACAGGCACGGTAATGCTTCACTTGGTTTACTTTCATCAGTAGGCTAAATGCTTGCATTGCATCGGACAGACGGTCAAGATTTTCCTGACAAATGAGTCCGTCTAAGAAGACATCAGCACCCAAGCGGATAGGTACCCGAACCAAGCTTGCTTTGGTGAATTTTGGTGCTTGCCCTGCCTCTTCTAATACGTTGGAGATGAGCAAGCGCACCCCGTTTGAGCCTATGTCAATAGCTCCTAATTTCTGAATGTTCATCGTAGTTTTATTTATCTTTGTCTGCTTCTAAAGTGCGTACTTTCAGCGGATTTTGGGTCAGTTCGGCATATTCTTCTCGATTTCTGAAAGCGTCTAAGGCCATAAAGATAGCGTGCCTGAACGATTCGGGGTCGGCAATACCTCTCCCTGCGATTTCGTAGGCTGTACCATGGTCGGGTGAGGTGCGCACTTTGCTGAGTCCTGCTGTGAAGTTTACTCCACTGCCAAAGGCGAGAGTCTTGAAAGCAATAAGCCCCTGATCGTGATAAGGAGCTAAAACAGCATCGTAATTGCGATAGGTTTGCGATCCAAAGAAACTATCGGCAGCAAAAGGCCCAAACACTAAGATATTTTCATCAAAATACAGTTTTTTTAAGGCAGGACGCAGTACCTCATCGTCTTCTGAACCTATAACCCCTTTGTCGCCGCAATGAGGGTTGATACCTAATACAGCAATCTTTGGACGCTGCAGACGGAAGTCCTTTATAAGGGATTCGTGCATCAAGCGAGCTTTCTCAATGATAAGCGTTTCGGTAATGCTTTCTGAGACATCTTTGAGAGGAATATGGTCGGTAAGGAGGCCTACTTTTAGTTCTTCGCTTACCATAAACATCAAGCTATTGCCTTCTAGTTCTTTTGCTAAATAGTCGGTATGGCCAGGGAAGTGAAATTCTTCTTGCTGTATATTGTTTTTATTGATAGGAGCTGTAACAAGTACGTCTATTTCGCCTTTTTTGAGGGCTTCGACAGCTGCCTGCAGCGAAAGAAAAGCGTATCGGCCACCTTCTTCAGTTTCTTGTCCAAAGGCAACTGTAGGGGTGTCTTTCCAACAATTTACTACGTTAAGTTTGCCTTCCAAGGCAGCACTTGCTGTTTCGATACCTTGAAAGTTCGTATTGGTATTGAAGTGTTTCTTCTGAAAAGATACTAACTTATTTGAGGCGAAAATAATGGGGGTACAAAGCTCAAGAATTTGGTGATCGTCAAAGGTTTTAAGGATGATTTCTAATCCTATGCCATTCATATCGCCAATAGAGATTCCTACTTTTATTAATTTTTCTTTCATAGAATGATAGGCTGAACAATAAATATTCTTACTTTTGTGCTTTCAGAATGCAAAGGTATAAAAATTATGGATTTAACGCAAATTTATCGTTATCGCAGCAATGGCAAATTGCTTCTTACGGGGGAGTATGCAGTATTGGATGGTGCTCTCAGCTTAGCTTTACCTACCCAAAAAGGGCAGTGTTTGGAGGTGCATCGGACGACAGAGGACGCTTTTAGATGGGAGGCTTATGATGCGGACAATAGACTGTGGTTCAGCAGTATGTCTATCAGTACGGAAACTGATGAAAAGGTGTGGAAGACGCTTCAGAAAATACTTCAAACGGCAGAGGTGCTGAACCCTTCTTTTCAGGAACAACTCTCTCATTGCTGTGTGAAAACTTTTTTGGAATTTCCGCGTTTATGGGGGTTAGGATCTTCTTCAACCCTTATTAATAACATTGCTGAATGGGCACAAGTGAATCCTTATGAGTTACTTTTTAAGAGTTTTGGAGGCAGTGGTTATGATATTGCTTGTGCTCGTGCTACTACCCCTGTGCTCTACCGACTAGAAGAAGGAACGCCTCGGAGCTATCCATTGCATTTTCTTTTCCCGCATAAGGAACAACTTTATTTTGTTTATCTCAATCAGAAGCAGAATAGCCGTGAGGGCATTGCGAGGTATCGCTCGGTGAGTAAAAGTAAACGCAAGCTATCTGAAGCTATTAGCCAACTGACCAACCAATTAGTACGATGCCAGACCCTTGCTGATTTTTGTAGTATTATAGAAGAACACGAACTGCTCATAAGCCAATATATAGGATTGCCTACTGTGAAAGAAAATCTTTTTTCTGACTTTGAAGGCACTATAAAAAGCCTTGGTGCCTGGGGAGGCGATTTTGTTCTGGCTGTTTCGGAAACAGAAGATACTCCTGCTTATTTTGCTTCTAAAGGATACGAAACTTGTCTCTCTTACAGTCAAATGATAAGATAAAAGACAAGAGGCGAAAGACAAGCCTCAGTAAGTGCAAGTTTGTTCTTGTGCTATTTTGAACACTTGGGCAAGGAGTAAGCCCTAATGTTCAAGTTTCAAGGCATTGTTTTTGTCTTAACTTTCTCGTATAAAGCCTCGTACATAGGTACAATTTTATCTTCATCAAAACGGTGTGCGACTTGACGTGCGTTCTTTTTGAACTGCGCAAGTCGTTTTTTGTCTTCCAATATTTCTATAGCCCTTTCGGCCATTGCTGTTACATCGCCTATTGGGCACAGGTAGCCTGAAACACCCTCTTCGTTTACTTCGGGTAGCCCTCCTGCATTGCTGGATACGACAGGGACTCCTGCTGCCATAGCTTCTAAGGCTGATAGACCAAAACTTTCGGATTGAGAAGGCAAGAGGAACAAATCGGAGAAGCACAAGATACGGTCGATGTCGGAAGTATTGCCCAAAAAGAGAACTTTCTTCTTGATTCCTAATTCTTTACACAGCTGGTCGGCGGCTTCTCTCTCGGGGCCATCTCCTACCATAATGAGCTTGGCAGATAGCTTTTGTTGGATTCCGTAGAAGACTTTTACTACATCGTCTATACGCTTCACTTTTCGGAAATTGCTAATGTGTGTAACTATCAACTCGTCGGGTTGTGCCATTACAGCGCGTTTGCAGGGCGAGAGTGGGAGAGGTTTCTTAAGATCTATGAAATTAGGGATTACCTGAATATCATTTTTGACATTAAAAAGACGTAAAGTATCCTCCTTTAAGCTCTGAGAGACAGAGGTTACAGCATCGGACTCGTTTATGCTGAACGTTACAGCTTCCTTATATGTAGGATGATTTCCAACTAAAGTAATATCAGTACCGTGAAGAGTAGTAATCATTGGGACTTCAATATTTTCACGTTTTAGCATTTGTTTGGCCATATAGCCTGCGTAGGCGTGAGGAATTGCGTAGTGCACATGAAGTACATCGATATGATAGTTTTTTACCACATAGGCCATCTTGCTAGACAATGCCAGCTCGTAGGGCTGATAATGAAAGAGAGGATACTCCTCTACGTGTACTTCGTGAAAGTGTATATTCATCTCCAAGAAGTCTAAGCGCACGGGGTAGCTGTAGGTGATAAAGTGTACTTGATGCCCTTTTCGCGCCAAAGAAAGCCCCAACTCGGTAGCAACAACACCACTTCCGCCAAAGGTAGGATAGCATACTATAGCTATGTTCATTTTTGAATTAGTTTGATGCGGCAAAGGTAGTAATAATTCGCTAATTGACAAATGAGTAAGCAAGTAAATAATGTATTTGAGGTGTCAAAATAATTTCATATATTTGCACTCTGAAAATTAATGTATTAT
>CAUQNY010000074.1:0-10065 GCA_963519425.1 uncultured Capnocytophaga sp. | reverse complement strand
AAGAATCTTTGCCTTACAAAAAAGCACCGCTTAGACAATGCTAAGCGGTGCTTTTACTATAAGGTTACTATATGTTATTTAGTTGTGATAAGTTCTTGACTGCTCAGGAAAGCTGGTAGATGTGTGTGATTGCTATCTAACGTAAAAAAGCTGTTTGACATTTCTGTCAAACAGCTTTTTGTTGTTATTTGTAAGAACGTGCTTGGCTCTTCTATTTTTCAAAAGTGACTAGTAACTATTCGTCATCGCCATCCCAATACTCTAAAAATTCTTTAAGAAGCTTGTTGGGATTAGACTTTTTTGTCCACAAGATAGGTGTGTCCTCAAAATCTTGTTTGTGAATGATAATAGGAATATTGCGTCCAAAGTTCTTCTCAACTTCTCCTTCATCAAAGAGTTGCTTGGTTAGTGCTATGATATCCTTGATAAACTCTTTGTTGAACTTATCGCCTTTCTTGAGAATCTTATCATAAAGATCCTCATCTTCTTCGATGGCGCGAGTGTTTTCTTCATCGGAATAGAAGAAAGGGGTCTTGGCAAACCACTGTGCAAGCTGTTTGTCTGTCTTACCGCCAATCACTTCTATTTCGTCTTGTAGCCAATAATCAAAATTCCATTTGGCATCTTCTTTAGATGCTGCATTATAGCTTTCTTCTTTTACATTGGAAAGGGTGTTGTAGCTGAAGATAATTTTAGGGAAACGCAAATCGTCGTCGTCATTGGTATAACACAAGGACAATGCATAGATATCATTCACATCTTCTTCATTTACAATCTCTTGAATTGCGTTCTTCAACTTTTCATAACTCTTTTCCGCAAATTTTTTTCTTTCCTTTTCCACTATTAACAAGTTTATTTTAGTTTAATTATTTTATGTGTGTTTCTAAAAAATTGTCTGCAAAAGTAGTTATTTTATTTATATGCCACAACTTTTGCTCTAATTTTTTTTGATTTTAAGCAATAGAGAAAAAAACGAAGTTTCTATTTTACGATTCTGTAGCTATTCGTAAGTTTTAGAGCCACTACATCGGAAAAAGTTGTGATATTCTTCACTTCAACAGTGGTAGAAGTGCTTTGAATAGTGAGTATAAGGGTGAGTTGTGGCTGGAGAAGAGGATTGATGAGTGCAGCAAATTTTACTTGAGAAGTTTGTGTCAAAAAAAGTTGGTATCCTGTGATTTGTTGTGTGAGCATCTTAACTATGTGCAACATACATACCCCAGGAGTAACGGGGTTGTCTGGGAAATGCCCCTTAAAAATGGGGTGCTCTGCATTGAGGGTAATAAGCGCACAATAGGTATTGGGAGCTGTACTTTGTAGTGTTTCAAGGGTGTAAAAATCGTGTAACAAGTTAAGCATTAAGAATATATCGGTAAAGTTTTGAGAATTAAACCTGCAAAGGCTCTAAAGTAATTGTTATCTGCAGCGTATGATGTGTAAGGGTTATTTGTTTGCCATTATAAAGTATAGTAGTGTACAACTTCTTCCCCTGTATGTTTTCTTGCCTCTGCAAATGTCCTTGATGGGTATACCAATAGATGGAATCTTGTCCATCGAAGCTCTTCCAAGCGCGTTCGTTACCACAAATGTAACTCTCTACAGCTACAAAATAGGGATTAAGAAGTTTATGAAAGTCAGTTGCAAGGGTATTAACAACCATTTTCTTATTGAGGTCTGGGGTTACGTAGTTTGCTTTGTTTTTCCCATTTTGTCTTTCAAAATCAAAAAGGGTGTTACCAAAATCGGTAGTGAAGGCTATGCGCCAAGCATCGGGGGCAGTGAGCTTGGCTGCCAAAAGTCCGTTAAAAGTTCGTCCATAAGCTCTTATAGTAGCGCGGTAGAGGTACTCCCCTCCTACCCTAAAAATAGGATGCGAAATTGTTTCTTGTGCGTTAGCCATTGAAGTACATTCCGAAGATAGCCCATAAGGAGCTGCACAGCTGGCAAGAAGCCAAGCACACAAGCTACATTTTAAAATGACTTTCATCAAGAGAGGTGTTTAGTTTTTTATTACTGAAAAAGATTTCGGTATAGTCATTGTTAGGTTCAATGAGTTTTACGCGCTCTATCGTATAATCGGCAGCAAAAAAGAGGTGTATTTCGCCAATAAACTTCAAAAGGGTTTTATCCTTGGGCAAAAGTCTCAGCTGTGTGAGGGCTTGCACTTTATAAAATTCTATTTTGAAACTTTGCTCGTCAAACATTTCTCCGCTAACTGTGCTTACAATAAGATGATTAATCTTCTTAAAGACTTTGTTGTCAGCTTTTAGGTTGGAAACTTTTCCCGCATCGTTCAGTTGGATATGGTCTTTCTGAAAAACAATGCGATACTGGTAAGGCTGAGTGTATTGCCAATTAAGTTTATCGGGTTTGGCAAAGGCCATCTTGCCAAAAGTCTCAATGTCTTTGCTCATAAAATCTAAGTGCTTTTTCTGTATAAAGTCGGCTTGCATTGTCTGAACAGCTTTATTTTTAGCCAAGACTTCTTTTTTGAAAGCTTGAGCTTGAGCTGTGGTAAGAGGTTGCGCCATAACGATAGCCGTTGAGAAAAGAGCTATGATAAACAGTATTTTTCTCATTATAAGTTATTTGTAATTGTAAAATTATTCTCTTTGAGATATTGCAATAAACGTTCCAAAACACGCAGGGTACGAGTGGACTTGTCGTGCAACAAGATGATATTGCCATTAGAGAGCTTTCGCACAATACGCCTAAAGAGCTTGTCGTCGTTTTGAATTATTGTATCTAAGGAACGTATGTCCCAGCCTATAGTCTCTTTTTGTGCGGCGCGAATAGCTCGTGCTATAGGAGGATTGGTAACTCCATAGGGCGGACGAAACAGCGTTGTTTCTATGTTTAACTTTTTCAGCACTTCGTCAGTACGGCGGATTTCGTTCTGAAGGTTTGTCGACGAAAAAGTATTTTTAGGCTGATGTGAAAAGGTATGGTTGCCTATGCGATGCCCTTCGCTGTGCATTCTTTGTATCAATTCAGGGTATTTTTTTATTTGCTCGCCAACGCAAAAGAAAATAGCCTTAGCATTGTATTGCTGCAAGAGATCTAAGAATTGAGAAGTAAGTTCTGTTGGCCCATCATCAAAAGTTAGTACAACCGTTTTTTTAGGACGCCCTTTTAAGAAGTACTGTGTTTTCAGAAAGTAAGAAAGTCGAATATCAAACACCCCCCAAGCAGTAAGCGCTAGATAGCAAAAGGCTGCTATACTATATAGGTATATTGGAGCTTGGCACACAAAGGCAAGCAGACAAGCGATAGCAAAGAGAAGCGATATGACAGAATGCTTGTTCAAAAGTAAGTAATTAAGGGGTAGGCGTAGTTAATAACACCAGACTAAAATCGGTATTCTGGTAGGCGTTAGCAAGTAGTAGGTACTTGATGGGCTGAGTGAGTGTTGAGCGAACAAAAGGAGGAAGCTGCTGATGTTTTAAAATTTGACAGGCTAACCATAGTCCAAAAGCAGAAGCTGTATAGTACTCGCCTGAGAGGTTTTTGTAGTAAAGCACAGGTCTTTCGGCATAATGTGCCTCGGGGATTCCTGTAAGCACCAAGCTAATATCGTTCAAGGTAAGACCGTGCCGCTGAAGAAAAGCTGTTACATCGTTGTGAAGAGCTACCTCAACCAGCTCGGCATAAGTGTTATCGGTAAGCTGATTTGACAGGGCAAAGAAAGCAGCCCCTTCAGCTTGCTGGTTGATTTTCGCTTGTTCGTAAAGTGCTTGCCAATAGGGCGCGTGCTCGTCTACTCCGCCTACTAAAGCTGTATAGATAAGGTCTTGTTCCATTTGCATTTTAGCGGCAAGTAGGGCTGCCTCGAACGAAGAAGCGCCATTTACGTAGGTTAAGTTTTCGCCTTTACACTGCCACAGTAAAGCTAAATGGCCTGCTACGGTGTTGTGAGTAGACTGTATGAAAGCCGTGGGGGTGAGGTGTTGTTCCTCATTATTGAGGAGAGCTGTAAGAAATTTTTCAGAATCTTGTAGGCACCCCATTCCTGTTCCTACAAAAATAGCCTCGGGAGAAGCTATCTGAGCTTCTTTTAAGGCTTCGGTTGCGGCAGCTACACTCATTTTCACCCCTTTTGCCATTCTACGACTCGCATTGGGAGCTATATAGGGCTTATAAGCAGGTTCTAACGCATAGGCTACTTCGTCATTTTGAAGAGAAAGTAGTGATTCAAGGGTATTTTCATCCCAAAAATCTGTTAGGAAAGAGGGTTGCACACTGATACAAGCAGCACCATTGAGGTAGGTTTTCATCGGTTTTCTTCCATATTTACGCGACAAAGGTACAAAAAAGTTTGTAAGAAGCAAGGCGCTATGAAAGTGCGCGACACACAGTAGCTAATGAGACAGGAAAGCTGTTATATACTAAAATACGTTTGTACTAAAAAAATATGATATAAGAAAAAAGTACTATTCCACTACAACGATTACTTTAAGAGGTGGGGCTTAGAAGAAATAGAGACAAAGGTCTAAGTATTGAAGCCTATTTACCTAAAGTATATTATAGAAAAAACTACAACCTTCAAATCACTCAAAAAATATGGCAAAAAACACTTATTAAACAAAACAGTACCCTCGAATAGACAAAATTTAACCTCTTAAAATTACTGATATAAAAAGTCTTGCTGCAACTTACGAGCTCACGTTATATTAATGCAAAAATGCAATAAAATTTCGTGTGTTTGAACTTTCAAAATTAATTTCCATTTAAAAAAGAGAAAAATCTCCTTCAAAATCAAACAAAAAAGCTATTCTCTCCCTTTCTCGCATAGCATCACATCAATAGCTCCATTTTAGTCCCACGAAATAAGTGCGACCCGGAGTAGTGCTAGCGTAAAAACTCGTAGTAGGCGTTACGTAATCCAGAAGATTGTCAATGCCAGCACTCAAGCTCAGATGATAAGGTAAGGCCGAGGTGCATTGCAATCGCCAGATAGAGTAAGGTTCATAGCGAGTATACGCACCATTTTCTTCATAGATAGTAGTAGCGCTTTGGTACTTGCCAGTCAGCATTACGCTCGGAACATAGCGGGCACTTGTTTTGGGCAGATACTCAGCTTTGAAAGTCAAGGTATGAGGCCTTTTTTCCGACCGTTGTTTTCCTATGTGATAGTAAGCATACGAACCTTTAAAGCGCAATGCGGGTATAGGTCGATAGGTAGCCGAAAACTCCGAGCTAATAATCTTGCTATTCTCCTTAAAGTTAGTGTAGTGAATAGTATCTTTGGTAGAAACCCACAAGTTGTCAATTTTGTTTTTCACTTGCGAGAACTGCGTCATTGCAGTGAGGTTCCAACGAGAGGTGTTATAATCTACTGAGAAGTTAATATTATCACTACTTTCAGGTTTCAAATTAGGGTTACCCATTATCTGAAAACCACCGCCCCAAGGGTGAAACCAATTAGTGAAGAGCTCTTTTAGGGTAGGAGAGCGGAAGCCTGTAGCATACCCTCCTCTGAAAGTGAAGTGAGCCACTTGATACATTGCCGAAACCCGATAGGTAAAATGAGTTTTAAAAAGCGAGTGGTAGTCCATACGCAGTCCTGTTACCAAGGTTAGATCAGGAGCCACTACCCAGTCTTGTTGGGCGAAAACAGTATAAGTCTGACTGTTTTTCTCTGCCTGAGTACCTGTGTGGTTAAAGCGAAAGCTCAGTAGCTCTTCTTGGAGCACCTCCGCGCCTGCTACCATTTGATGTTTGCCCCATAGAGACTGGTTGTACTGCATTCCTGCGCGCAACAATTGGTTGTGATAATTTTTCTCGCGTTGGTTCAGCCATCTGAAATAGTTAAACTTCTCGTAGCGGTCAAAAGCCCCAGAGATACTCAGTTGCTGTTGCTCGTTTAAGGCAATGTTTGTTTTGGCTTGTAAGGTATAGTTGTAGTAGCGGTCTCGAACCCTATCAGCATCAAGAGTTCCTGCATTGCGTTCGCTGAAATAGTAGTTCGGAGTAATGCTAAGGTCAGTTTTAGGAGTAAGTTGAAAAAAGAGTTTAGGAATAAGACCGTAGTTAGTGAACCCTGCTACGTTTAAGCTCCCTTTAGGAGCTTCTGTGATAGTGCCATTATTATAAGTTCGTAGTGGTTCGCGGTCATTGAGCCAATAAGGTTCACGAAAGTTGTAGAAAGCATTCATTTTTAGGCTGCCCCATTTTTGTTTGGTGCCTACCGATAGATTGCTTTTGTGGCTTTTACTAGTATTGTATTGGTAAGAAAGAGAGCCTTCAAGAGGTTTTTGAGCCTTCTTTGTGATGATGTTCAGTACTCCACCCAAGGCGTTAGACCCGTACAACGACGAGGCCGCTCCTTTGATGATTTCAATCCGCTCTATGTTCTCCAAGTCAATACGGTCGTAGTCGATATTGTCAAAAGTTTCACCTGCCATTCGTTCACCATCTATCAAGAAAAGCACATACTTACCGCTAAAACCTAACATATTGATGTTAGGCATTCCCCCCTCGTAAGTAAAATTGATACCAGCCATTTCAGTTTCCAAAAAAGTCTGGAAACTGGTAGCTTGCGACTTGCGTATGTCATCAGCCGTAATCACTTGTACCGTGATAGGTACATTTTTGAGGTTTTTAGGCGCACGTGTAGCGGTAACAATTACCTCTTGCAGGGAAACGGTTTCCTCCTTTTCCAGAGGCTGTGCTACCGTTGCAACCGACAATAGTAAGAATAGAGCAAAGGTAAAGAGTTTAAGCATATCGATGTCTATTTAGAAAAATGAGGCTGCCTTAAGACAGCCTCATAGAAGAAAATTATATTTCAAACACTATTTAAATTCGTTTTGTGTATTAGCGATTTGGTATTTGAAAGTGAGGTAACCTGTTTTGTTACGAGCATCTTTATAGTCGCTAAGTTGTATTTTAGCATACTTGTTATTGGGGGCTTTTACTACATACACCCATTGGTTATATGTATAAGTAGGAGCTTGTGTTCCTGGTGTATAGTCCATAGTGAGCCATCCGTTGTTGTGAACAATACCTCCTTTTAGGCGAGCAATCATATTCTCTTGTTGAGCTGCAGGCATTTGACTAAAACCAGGAATAGTAGCTGTAATAGTACCAGAAATCATATTCCAGAAGTTTTCACCGTGTCCAATAGCAAATACAGGAGAAATAGAAGTTTCTACCAGTCCTCCAGTACGGTTACCTCCGTAAGAGAATCCTTTTGAAAGTTTATCTGCAGTATAAGTAGCTGTAGTAGAAACAGTAGCTACCTGAGTTAAGTTTTTAAATTCAGTTTTTAGAGCCCCGCCATTGCCATTGCCAGAGTCGCCACTATTTGTGCGAACATCATAGCGCTTAAAAGCAATATCCCAAGAGGTTGTAGGGGTAGCAGCTGTAACTTCAGTAACCCCTTTTTCAAAAGAAAAATATACCCAGTTGCTATTAGAAGAAGCATCCAAGAATTTAATTTCCTTCTCTTGGCCTGCTTTTACATCTAAATTCCTAAATTCTTTGTAAGGATCTTCAGATGGTGTAATAGGATTGTCGTCGTTTTTGTTGCAAGAGGTGTTAAGTACCATCAATCCTGCCAATAGGGCAGGAGCTAAAAATAAAAAATGTAATCTCATATTTTGATTGTTTTTAAATTAATGCGGCAAAGGTATAACTTATTTAGAAATATACAAAATAAAATGGGAGATTTTTTTGTCTTCATTACATTTTTTTTGAATCTAATATCTGACCCTAATTAGGAGAACTTACTACCTTTCTTCCGTATTCTCAAGAAAATTTTCTATCTCACCATTTCACATGCATACCGAATACATAGCGAACACATAGCGAACAGATAGTGAACCTACCCCCTATTCACCTGCCTTCTCTTGAAAAACTACTTTTTCCCCTTTTTGCAGAAAATACTATTTTCTCTTGCCTTCTTACTCTCTTTGGCTCACATCCCATCAGACTTATCTAAGTGGAATTTTGAATAATTTTTCTTCCCTTTTAGGCTTTTAACCATTTTTTACTACTTTTGCAATTCAATAATTAGAACACTATAAATTCATTTTAACAAAAGAAAACCGATGAACACTACCCATTGGAAAAACAAACTCAACGACTTCGGACAGCAGCGCACCCCTTGCCTGTTTATCATTGATTACAAGGGAGAAAACGGAATCGTATTACCACTCTCTGAACTCCCCGACGAGGTGAAATTCTCTTTTTCAGAAGATAGAAAAGCAAATGCTACGCCTATTCCCATAGAAAAGCACCCCATCCCTTATCAAGAGTTCGAAAAACCCTTTAATAAAGTGCTCTCTCATTTAAAAAATGGAGATACTGAACTTGTAAACCTCACTTTTTCAACTGAAATTTCACCAGTTTCTCTGTCAGAAATATATCAAAACGCCTCGGCTAAATACAAAATATTGTACAAAGACAAATGGGTGTGCTTTTCACCCGAGATATTTGTGAAAATAGAAGAAAATCAGATAAAAACCTATCCGATGAAAGGGACTATCAGTGCTACAGTCCCAAATGCAGAGGCCACCCTATTGAACAACAAAAAAGAAATCGACGAACATCATAAGGTGGTAAATTTATTGTCAGACGATTTAAGAAAAGTAGCTACCAAGGTGCATACCACCCGCTTCAGATATGTCGATATAATCAAAAAAGCTACTGGCGACCTTCTCCAAACCAGCTCTGAAATAGTAGGCAACCTTTCAGAGCATTGGCAAGAGCACTTAGGCGATTTGTTAGCAACATTGCTCCCCGCAGGTTCCATTTCCGGGGCGCCCAAAGAAAAATCACTCGAAGTGATTGCCGAGGCAGAAAATTATGAACGCGGTTTTTATACTGGCATTGCAGGCATTTTTGATGGCAATTCGGTAGATAGTTGCGTGCTTATTCGCTTTATAGAACGCATTGGCAACAGGTTTTTCTACAAGAGCGGGGCAGGGATTACAGCTCAGAGCAAACCTTTAGACGAATACAACGAAATTATAGAGAAAATATACATACCTATCTAATGAGTCATTCATTCATTGAAACAATAAAGCTCCTCGACGGAGGTATCTTCCATTTAGAATATCATCAAGAGCGCGTTTGCCATACATTTTCACGTTTCTTCCCTAATGAGAATGTCCTTTCTCTATCCAATATTATTAAAAAGCACACCTTTCCCAAAGAAGGAAAATACAAAGTTCGCATTGTATATAGCAGAGAAGGCCATACTATAGAGATGTCTCCTTATCAAATAAAACCTATTAGCACCCTAAAGTTTGTTAATGCAGAAAACTTTGACTACTCATACAAATTCTTAGACCGTAGTTTTCTTAACACGCTAAAGGAAAACTCGAAGGCCGATGAAGTTATCTTTCTCAAAAACGGAATGGTAACCGATAGTAGTTATGCTAATACGATTTTTTTTGATGGACAGCAATGGTTCACCCCTTCTACTTTTCTTCTCAATGGTACCTGTCGCCAGCGATTGCTCAAAGAAGGCAAAATAAAGGAGATACCCATACACTATACCGATATTCCAGCTTTCAAACAGATAGGCTTCATCAATGCAATGTTAGACATAGGCGATTTAACAGTAAACACGGCACTACTGAGTTCTCAATAGTTAGATTGTACCACTTTCTTCTCTCGCTGTCCTTCAGCAAGATTTTAATAATGCGATTAGATTTCTTACATCTAATTTACATCAGTTTGTAGTATTCAGATTATTAATGACTAAACTTTAAATAGAAAGAATTAACTAAAAATATTTAATAAATAATTTGCTTTTTCAAAACGGTCGCCGTACTTTTGCAGGATAATTTTAAAAACGGAGTTAATTAATTTTTTAAATACGAAAAGATAAAAACAATGGATTTTAAACAATTAGAAAAACAATATCGTGATGAACTTCTACAAAAAGTAGTGCCTTTCTGGTTAGAAAAATCGCAAGATAAACAGTGTGGAGGCTATTTCACTTGCCTTGACCGTCAAGGGAATATTTTTGATACTGATAAGTTTATATGGCTACAAGCCCGCGAGGTATGGCTCTTTAGTATGCTCTACAACCGCGTAGAAAAACGCCAAGAATGG
>CAUQNY010000073.1:0-10133 GCA_963519425.1 uncultured Capnocytophaga sp. | reverse complement strand
TGTTGGAGGAACTTATTCAGTAGTAGTGAAAGAAGAAAGCTTAGGCTGTGAGGTTAGTACTGAAGTTACAATTCCAGAAAATCCATCACCTCTTGAGGTAACAGCTACCGTTTATAGTTCTACTACTTGCGATGTATACCAATCTTCAGCACAAGTACGTATAGAAGGAGGGGTATCACCTTACCAAGTTACCTTGACACCACGCAACGGTGCTGCAGCTATTACTAAAGCAGTAGAAGGAAAGAGTGTTACTTTCGAAGGTTTAGAAGCTGCGACTTATGAGGTGGTAGTAACCGATGCTAATGGTTGCAGACCTTATGAAAAAGAATTTAGTGTTACAGTAGCGCCTTCATTGATACTAAGCAGAGTCAGTGCGAATACTGAAGAGGCTATCAATTGTCAGCGTAATGAAAGTGTACGCATAGCAGTACAAGTGTCACCTCGTTGGGTAGAACATACTTGGTTGCGCTATAATATACGCAATGCAGAGGGAACTTACAACAAGTCAATACGTTTTGACAAAGGAGAGCTTGTACTTAATGGCAGTGATGCACTTCCTGTAGGCGTTTATACAATTGAGGTAGTGAATGAAGCTACAGGTTGTACAGTAAAAACGACTCATACAGTGAAAGAGCCTAATACATTTGCTCTTCAAGTTTCAGACATAGAACGAGCCTCTTGTTCAGAAGGCAAAGGTAAAGCAACCCTTAAATTGTTGAATAAGACAAAAGGAGGTTTTGCAGGAGGATTTAGCTATGTAGTAACTTCTATTGCTAATGGAGCAGAAGTGTTGCGTGGCAACAGCCAAGCAGATACAGTAACCTTGTCTCTTGTTGGAGGAACTTATTCAGTAGTAGTGAAAGAAGAAAGCTTAGGCTGTGAGGTTTCTACAGAAGTTACAATTCCTAAGAATCCTGCACCTGTAAAAGTAAGTGCTACTGCTAAAACTGAGGCAGATTGTACAGGAGCTAACGGTTCAGCAGAGGTTTACATACAAGGAGGCAAATCACCTTACATAGTAGAAGTAGTGAATCTTCGCTTGAGTGTTACTTATCGTAAAACAGACTTGCCTGCAGGAGTTACAGCTATGACAGTTCCTTTCAATAATCTTGCCGATGGTACTTATCACGTAACAGTACGAGATGCCTCTGGCTGTGCCGAAGCAACTACCCAGTTTGTGATTGCTCCTTACAAATCTATGGAGATAGCGAACTTTGAAGATAGCACATCACCTATCACTTGTTTTGATAGCAAAGATGGACGTCTTAATGTCTCTGCTATCCTTTCAGGAGGAGTGCCTCCTTACCGTTATATCTTAACCAATAGTACCGATAGTAGCGTACAACCTCGAACTATCAATGCAAACAACGGCAAAGCTACTTTCGAGAATATAGGTGACGGTGTCTACCATTTGCAAATCTTAGATAGCCGCGACTGTACTACCAAAGTGATTAAAACGTACTCTTTCTCAGCTCCTAAGCCTATAAAAGCAGAAGTGGATATGGAGAATTCTGTCTTCCACACTTGCTACGCACAGCGAAATGGTAAAATAATCGTTAAAAACATTTCAGGAGGAACAGGTTCTTACAAAGTGTACCTTATCACTTCCGATAGGAAGAAAGTTATTGATAGAAAAGTAGGTGTGAAAGCAGGTGATACAGTTGAATTTACCAACATAGCTCCTTCACAAATGTCTTATGAAGTAGCTTTACAAGATGATAACCACTGTATTAAAGCTGACTTAGTAACTTTCCGAATTGAAGAAAACCCAGGGGTAGCAATGGAATATGTAGAGAGAGAAACTTTCTGCGACTACCAGACAGAATCAGGTTATAATGATTATTTGGTAGTGAAATTCAAGAATCCTACAATTGATTTTAGTAAGGTTAGCTATCGTTTGAATCAAGGAAACTTTAAGTCTTTTACACGTACTTTGGATAATGTAGCTTTCATTGACGACTACGATCGAAGCATCACTGTTACTCAAACTATTGAAATTAGTTATGGCGATCCTTTGGCAGTGAATACTTGCTCAGTCTCTGAACATAATTTTGCTTTGCCAGTTTTGCTTCCTTACACCTTAGAGCGTATTCCTAACAACGAGTTGAATATCATCGAAGTGCTTGCCAAAGGAGGTAATACCGAAAGCAAAGGTTATACTTACTATTTCAATGGAGTAAACCAAGGGGAAAATCCTGTTTACAAGGTTAAAAATAGCGACCCAGAGCGTATCGAAAGCCACGGATTGCGTGTTAAAGTTGTAGAAGTGAGAGTAGAAGATGCTAATGGATGTCCTCGTACACTCATCATAGAGGAACCTTATTCTGAAATTGATGTACCTAACTTCTTTACTCCTGATGGAGATGGCGATAACGACTATTGGCGACCAGGAAACTTGAAAAATAATCCTAACGCTCAAATACACATATATGACCGCAATGGTCGACGTATGGCTATCCTTCGTCCAGGCCAGGCTTGGGATGGAATCTATAACGGAACCCCTATGCCATCAGGTGATTATTGGTACGTAATCGACCTTAATGATGAACGCAATAGCGAAGAAGGTGGTAAAATTTACGGACACTTCTCCCTATATCGATAAGTTGAAAATAGATAGTAATAAATTTTAGTTGAAAAGAGGGCTGCCTAAACATTTGGGCAGCCCCTTTTTTAATAGTTTTTTTGACTCGCTTTTCTCTAAACCTTTATCAAGGATGAACGAAGGAATGCCCTTCTGCTCTTGATGGTGGAATGGGCGTACAAAAGATAAACTTAAAAAAAATTTGCATCGTATGCTAAAAAAGGAGTACATTTGCACGCAACTAATTTTTTTACCAAAGATGGAATCCCAAAATAAACTTATTGCCGAAGGACTTGCCTATGATGATGTTCTTCTCATCCCTAATTATTCTGAGGTGCTCCCACGTGAGGTTTCTATAACCTCCAAATTTACACGAAACATTTCTCTCAACGCACCTATTATTTCAGCGGCTATGGATACCGTTACCGAAGCTGCAATGGCTATAGCTATGGCACGTGAAGGTGGTATAGGTGTGTTGCACAAAAATATGACGATTGAGCAGCAGGCTAAGCAAATTAGAAAAGTCAAACGTGCCGAGAGTGGTATGATTATTGACCCTGTAACGCTACCTCTTTCTGCCAAAGTAGCCGATGCAAAACGTTGTATGAAAGAAAATAGCATAGGCGGTATTCCTATAGTCGATGAAAATGGCACTCTCAAGGGGATTGTAACCAATCGCGATTTGCGTTTTGAACAAGATGCTACACGTCCTATCATAGAAGTAATGACAGCTAAAAACTTGGTAATTGCCAATGAAGGTACTTCTATGAAAGAAGCTGAGAAAATTCTTCAGCGTAGCAAGATTGAAAAACTTCCCGTAGTCGACAAAAACTACAAACTTGTAGGGCTTATCACTTTCCGAGACATTGCCAATTTACAAGAAAAATCAATTTCCAACAAAGATAATTATGGACGTTTGCGTGTAGCTGCTGCTTTAGGGGTAACTCCCGATGTGGTTGAACGTGCCGAGGCTTTGGTAAATGCAGGAGTTGATGCCGTAGTGATTGATACTGCTCACGGTCATACCAAGGGTGTCGTGAATGCGCTAAAAGCCGTAAAAGCCAAGTACTCCGATTTAGATGTCGTAGTAGGAAATATAGCTACTCCGGAGGCTGCTCTTTATTTGGTAGAAAATGGTGCCGATGCAGTGAAAGTAGGAATAGGACCTGGTTCTATTTGTACTACACGTGTAGTTGCAGGAGTAGGTTTTCCTCAGTTCTCTGCAGTGATGAATGTAGCCAATGCACTCAAAGGCACAGCTGTCCCTGTAATAGCCGATGGTGGTATTCGTTACACTGGAGATATTGTAAAAGCTATTGCAGCAGGTGCGCATAGTGTGATGTTGGGCTCTCTATTGGCAGGAACTAAAGAATCACCCGGAGAAACAATTATCTTTGAAGGAAGAAAATATAAGTCTTACCGTGGAATGGGGTCTGTCGAAGCTATGAATCAAGGTAGTAAAGATCGCTATTTCCAAGATGTAGAAGACGATATTAAAAAGCTTGTACCTGAAGGTATCGTAGGACGTGTTGCCTACAAAGGCGAACTGCAAGAAAGTATGCACCAGTTTATTGGCGGATTACGGGCAGGAATGGGGTATTGTGGAGCAAAGGATATACCTACGCTACAAGAAGTAGGTCGTTTTGTACGCATTACTACCAGCGGAATAGCCGAAAGCCACCCGCATAATATTACCATTACCAAGGAAGCTCCTAATTATTCGCGTTAATAATATTTTCTAAGGATGTCTAAAGATAGCTCTTAGGCATCCTTTTAAACTTATAGAGCATATAATCAGCTAATTTCACTTTGAAAAAAATATCACCTAACACCCTTATTATGCTTTCTTTTGTAGGCTTAATAGTGGTGGGAGCTCTCTTGCTGATGCTCCCATTTGCTCATCAGTCAGAAAGAGGCATTTCTTTTTTTGAAGCTCTGTTCACAGCTACCTCGGCCGTAACTGTTACAGGGCTATCGGTGATTGATATGAGTACTGTATTTACTATCTGGGGGAAACTCATTTTATTAATACTCATACAATTTGGAGGGTTAGGGGTGCTGACCATTTTTTCAGTCCTAATGTTGTTAATAGTAAAAAGATTTGGTTTCTACACCAAGCGCTTGGTAGCTGAAGGATTGAATCATAACAAGAAGTACGATATTTACTACAATGTGAAGAGAGTAGTGAGCATTGCTCTTATATTTGAAGCGATAGGAGCTGTTTTTCTTTTTTGTTCTTTCATCAGGGACTATTCTTTTTTGAATGCTGTTTTTATGGCAGTTTTTCACTCTGTGTCAGCTTTTTGTAATGCAGGGATTACTTTTTTTCCTAATAGTTTTCAAGGACATGCTTACAGTCTATATGTGAATGGAGTTATTGCTTTTCTAATTATTTTTGGGGGGATAGGTTTTACTACTGTAATTCAAATGTACGAATATTTGCGGAAGAAACGCAGGCGATTAGACATCAATTCGCAGTTTTCAATACTTATGGCAGGGCTATTGCTTATTGCGGGGACTTTCTTGTTTTTTACTTTAGAGTATAGCAATTATCAGGCTCTTTACGGAAGGAGCTTTTTCTACCGATTGCTCATTAGCTTTTTTCATTCGGTAAACTTGCGAACAGCGGGGTTTGATATAATTCCTTTAGAACATTTAAGTGGGGCAACCATTCTTTTTTGCCTTACTTTTATGTTTATTGGAGCTTCTCCTAATTCAGCAGGTTCAGGAGTTAAAACTACTACTATCGGGATATTGCTTTTAGGGATTAAGACAGCCTTGTTTAATAAGAATTACATTGAGTTTTCTAAAAGGCGTATTTCTTGGAAAGTTTTTAACAAAGCTTCAGCTCTTGTCTTTATAACGATGATATATGTGCTGACAATGATTATTGTGCTTACCAGTTTGGAGCCAGATATTGAATTTTCAAAAATAGCTTTTGAACTTATTTCGGCGTTCACCACTTGTGGGCTTTCTACAGGCATTACTCCAGAGTTAGGGGGCTGCGCTAAACTGATATTAATTTTTACAATGTTTCTAGGAAGGGTAGGGCCACTCACGATTGCATTAGCACTTTCAAGACCTCGTGCAGAAGGCAACTATAAGTACCCTAAAGAGAATATTTTAATAGGATAATCATTTATGAAAAATTTCTTAGTGATAGGTTTAAGCGAGTTTGGCAAATCAGTAGCCAAAACACTTTATAAGAATAATGCCACCGTAATGGTAATTGACTCTCGGGAGGGTGTAATTAAGCAAGCTCTTAACGAGGGTATAATTGATGAAGCTGTAGTGTTAGATGCTACTGAAGAGCTTGCACTTAAGAATGTTGTGAAAGATGACTTTGATACTGCTTTCGTTAGTGTAGGTGATAATATTCAGGCTAGTATTCTCATTACTTTACAACTCAAAGAGATGGGAGTCAAGAATATCATCTGTAAAGCAGTAAATCATACCCAAGAAAAAGTACTCTACAAAATAGGGGCTACTCAAGTAGTCTTCCCTGAAGAGTTAATGGGCGAAAAAGTGGCTTATTCTATACTGCGTCCTACTATTATTGAGTATTTCAAATTTGCCGAAGATTATTTTATATACGAGGTGAAAGTACCTAAGAGCTATGTTGGCAAATCACTCACTGAACTTAACTTGCGACACAAATACGAGATTAACATTCTTGCAGTCAAACATTCTAATGGAAAAATGAATGTTACCCCCGACCCTAATGTAAAACTAGACAAAGACGACTTACTCATAATTCTTTCCAGCGAAAATGTGATTGATAGGGTAACTAAAACGCCTTAGTGATACTTTTTTACAGTGAAATTTGCATAACTCATACAGAAATACTACTTTTGTAATAATTATTTCATTACTTTATTGTGGAACTAAAACTATCTAAACCAATCTGTTTTTTCGACCTTGAAACCACAGGTATTGACATTGTTAAAGATCGTATAGTAGAAATCTCTATACTTAAGATTTATCCTAACGGAAACAAAGAAAGTAAAACTTGGTTGGTAAACCCTACTATCCCTATTCCATCTACAGCCTCTGAAGTTCATGGTATTACCGATGAAAAAGTAGCTAATGAACCTACTTTTAAAGAAATTGCCAAACAAATTTACCAAATGATAAAAGATGCTGATTTGGCAGGCTACAACTCTGACCGTTTTGATATTCCTCTGCTTGCTGAAGAAATGTTGCGTGCAGGAGTTGATGAGTTTGATTTTGGCAATCGCGTAACGGTCGATGTACAAACTATCTTCCATAAAATGGAACAACGTACTCTTTCGGCAGCTTATAAGTTCTATTGTGGCAAAGAGCTCACTGATGCACATACAGCTGCTGCCGACACTTATGCTACCTATGAGATTCTAAAAGCACAATTGGATCGTTATGAAGATGTACTTGAAAACAATGTGAAAAAACTCAGTGATTTTACTTATCGTAAGCAGATAGCTGACTTTGCAGGATTCATAGGCTACAATGCAGCAGGTGAAGAGGTATTTACTTTTGGGAAGCATAAAGGGAAACGTGTGGAAGAAATTTTTGAGACTGAACCAGGATATTTTGGTTGGTTGCTCAATGCTGATTTTCCTTTGTATACAAAAAAAGTACTCACAGCTATTAAACTCCGAAAATTGACTTCAAATCACTAAAAATAATAACAAACCCTTAAACAAACATAACTATGGTAGAGTCAACAACTTCTTATTATTCCGATGAGGAAATGAAAAATATTGCACGAGAGTATAAGGAACTCTTGAGCATTAGTTATCAAATATTAACTGAAGACGATAAAAAACTAATCCGTTTAGCTTTTGATACTGCAGTAGAAGCGCATCAAACTCAGAGGCGAAAAAGCGGGGAACCCTATATATTTCATCCTATTGCAGTAGCTAAAATAGTAGCTTCTCAAATAGGATTAGATGGGATATCTATTGCAGCCGCACTGCTACACGATGTCGTAGAGGACACTTCTTATACCAATGAGGATATGGAGCGTCTCTTTGGCAAAACGGTTGCTCATATAGTAGCGGGGCTCACCAAAATTTCTAATATGAGCCGCGAAAACGACATATCGCTTCAAGCAGAAAACTTTCGTAAGCTTTTGCTTACAATGAACGATGATATACGTGTAATCCTCATTAAAATTGCTGATCGACTTCACAATATGCGTACAATGGACGCAATGGCTGAGCACAAACAAGCTAAAATAGCTTCTGAAACACTCTACATCTATGCGCCTATTGCACATCGCATAGGCTTGTATAACATCAAAACAGAACTAGAAGATTTAGCTCTTAAATATACCGACCCTGATCGCTATTTTATGATTCTAGGGAAAATACAAGATTCTAGGGAAGAACAGCTTGCTTACATTGAAGATTTTACTAAAACAATAGAAAAATCCTTGAATGAACAGAAAATAGATTATTATATTAAGGGACGTTCTAAGTCCATTTATTCTATTTACAGAAAGATGGAATCTCAAGGAGTTAGCTTTGAAGAAGTATATGATAAGTTTGCTATTCGCATTATTTACAAAAGTGCACCTTTAGAGGAAAAATTCTTAGCTTGGAAAATTTATTCTATTGTTACTGACCACTTTCGACCCAATCCTACTCGTTTGCGGGACTGGCTTTCTACTCCAAAATCTACAGGCTATGAAGCTTTACATAT
Organism: uncultured Capnocytophaga sp.; assembly: GCA_963519425.1. Taxonomy (GTDB): domain Bacteria; phylum Bacteroidota; class Bacteroidia; order Flavobacteriales; family Flavobacteriaceae; genus Capnocytophaga. The sequence goes on along the minus strand of CAUQNY010000073.1, from coordinate 1,870 downwards.
CACAGTGATGGGACCTAAAGGTAAATGGGTAGAAGTGCAAATACGCAGTGAACGGATGCACGAAATAGCTGAAAAAGGTTATGCAGCACACTTTAAATACAAACACGGCGAGCAAAAAGAAGAAGGAATAGAGGTATGGCTTAACCGTCTGCAAGAAATATTTGAAAATAGCGAAAGCAATGCAGTTGATTTTGTCGAAGACTTCAAATTGAATCTCTATTCTAAAGAAATCTTTGTCTTTACACCTAACGGAGAAATAAAATCATTGCCAAAAGGAGCTTCTCCTATTGATTTTGCCTTTGCAATTCACACAGGGGTTGGGCTTAAAACACGTGGAGCAAAGGTAAACAACAAACTTGTTCCTTTAAACTATGTGCTTAAAAGTGGTGATACGGTAGAGATTATTACAGCCGAGAATGCTAAACCTAATAAAAACTGGCTTAATTATACGGCTACTACTAAGGCACGTAGTAAAATTAAAAATGCTTTAAAGGAGGAAACAAAGACTGTTGCTTCCGAAGGAAAGGAAATCCTTATACGCAAGCTGAAACAGCTTAAAATTAACTTAAATGAGGAAGTAATGAACGATTTGGTTAGTTACTTCAAAACAAAAACTAGTTTAGATATCTATTATCAAGCAGGTACAGGAGAGATTTCCAACCAAATGCTTAAGGACTTTGCATCTCATCGATCTTCTTTCTTTGGTTTGTTTAGAACTAAGTCTGCACCTAAGAAAAATGTAGAAGAGCCCGTTTATACTGCAGGAGAACATTATGATAGCATTGTCTTTGGCAAGGAAGAAGAGTCTTTAGATTACAGTTTTTCTAAATGTTGCAACCCTATTCCTGGAGATCCTATCTTTGGCTTTGTAACCATTAACGAAGGGGTAAAAGTGCACAAAAAAACGTGTCCCAATGCCATCTCTATGCAGTCCAACTATGCCTATAGAGTGATTCAAGCTAAGTGGGTGAAATCTGAAGAAAGAGATTTCAAGGTCAGTCTAAAAGTAAGTGGTATCGACCGTGATGGGATTGTAGGCGATATTTCAAAGGTGATTTTAGATAGCAAATTCGTAAAACTCACAAATATTAATATTGATAGCGAAGGAGATATGTTTAGCGGAAAAGTTTCTATCTTCATCAATAACAATGCTACTCTGAAAAAACTGATTCAAGACATTAAGAGTCTTAAAGGAGTAGATAAAGTAACCCGATTGTAAAATGCGAAAATTAGCAAATGCCGAGTTGCATCGTTTAGAGGTCGCAGAGTTCAAAAAAGCCGAGAAAACGCCTCTTATAGTAGTCTTAGATAATGTGCGTAGCCTAAACAATATAGGCTCAGTATTTCGTACTTCAGATGCTTTCCTAATTGAGAAAATCTACCTTTGTGGAATCACAGCGACTCCTCCTAACAAGGAAATTCATAAAACAGCCTTAGGAGCTACCGATAGTGTTGATTGGGAATATGTGGACAGTACGCTTTCGGTAGTTGAAAAATTAAAAGCAAGTGGTGTCTGTGTTATTAGCATCGAACAGGCTGAGAATGCTACTATGCTTAATGATTTCTTACCCATACCTAATACTAAGTATGCTGTAATTTTTGGTAATGAAGTAAAAGGAGTAGAGCAAGAAGTGGTAGATGCCTCACACAATGTGATTGAAATTCCTCAATATGGCACTAAGCATTCGCTAAATATTTCAGTAAGTGCTGGCATTATCATTTGGCAGTTTGCTAATTTATTGAAAAGAGTTTAAAAGTTAAAATTGTAAATATAAAAAAGCCTAATAACATAATTGTTATTAGGCTTTTTTGTTATTGGAGCGGGAGACGAGGTTCGAACTCGCGACATTCAGCTTGGAAGGCTGACGCT
>CAUQNY010000072.1:0-10136 GCA_963519425.1 uncultured Capnocytophaga sp. | reverse complement strand
GTAGCCTGTTATAAGGTTCTTGCTTTTGTCTGTTAATCCTTCAGCTATTACAGTACAATAAGCGGGCTTGCTAAACTCACTTTTCACACTGTAAAGGTCAAGAGTATCATTAGAAATCTTGTGGTTTTCCAATATCTTTTGGAAAACAGCGTCATAGTCGCCTGCTTCGCTACCTACTACACCCTTGTTGTAGTCGTAATTAGGCTTTTCTTTGCCCATTGCACTGTCTACTATACTGTGTACAGCACTTTGCCAATCACAGCTGGAAAGAGTCAATCCAAGCAAAGCTACCGCCAAAAAAGTCTTCTTTTTCATCTATTACTTTTTTAAATTAGTTTATTACCCGAAGTTTAAGTAGGAACATTCAGCTAATCTTTCTTCCAAAGAGCCGAAATACCCGTATTCCTTTCTTCCTGTTTCACAGGGTATTTGCTATTGATAGCCGATAGAATTTCATTGTCAAAAGGCTCATTGCTGCCATAGATACTTCTGATAATCCATTGGCCTATCCAACCACCCTGACTGTAGAGAATTTTCAACCACCCTTTTATAGTGCTGCGGTCAAAAAACAAATTCGTTACTTCGGGGGCAGAGCCATCATAACCAGGAATCTGATTACTCATAATAAAAGTGCGGTGATACGCATTTTTAGCCACAAAAATACGGTCATTGGCATTGCCTGTACCTAAAAATTGTGCCATTCCACTTCCTTTTTTAAGGAATTTGACCTCATACTTGCTGCCCAATTTTTCCTTGAGCAGCTCATAGAGCTCTTCCAATGACACTTGTCCTTCCACATACGTGAAAATTTCTTTTCTGTCTAAGAGTCCCATAAGTGTTTTATAACATTAAATTAATGCTGCAAAGATAAAGCATTTTTACCCCCCCATGTTAAATAAATGTTAAAATTTCGCCAATCTTTTGTGAAAAACTCAACAAAAGTCAATTAAGGATTGAAAAAAGAACAATCCTAATTCCAAAGCCGAGATCCAAGAAAAAGAAAAAAAATCTATTCGAGGCATCTCAGAGCTACAGTGTAGGAATAGTGTAGCCGAAGCGAAGAACAAGACTACTCTCACCCAAAAACAACTTTCTGCCAAACAACCAAAAAACAGAAAAAAGCAATCTCTTCTCTCACTATTCCCCGTTAATCTGTTATCTTCACTTCAATTAAGCAAAAGTCTAAATCATACTTTTCACCTAACACGTAAACTTTAAAGTCTTGGAGTTTGCATTTTTTTTCTTAACTTTGCCAATCAAATTCAATTAAACAATTACTACTTTATGAAATATCTTATTCAACTATGCCGCGTGTTAGTAGGTGTTACCTTCATTATCAGTGGGTTCATCAAGCTAAACGACCCTATGGGGTTTGCCTTCAAATTAGAAGATTATTTTGCCCCCGATGTACTAAATTTGCCTTTTTTGCTCCCTTATACCCTTGTTTTAGCCACATTTGTATGCATCTTTGAAGTCGTATTAGGCGTTACACTACTGGTAGGATACCAAAAAAAGCTCACTTTATGGCTATTGTTAGGGATGCTTGTATTCTTTGGATTCCTAACTTTCTATTCAGCCTACTTTAACAAGGTAACCGACTGCGGATGCTTTGGCGATGCTATCAAATTCACACCTTGGCAATCCTTTACCAAAGACCTTGTACTCCTCGCCCTTACCTTAGTAGTCTTCTGGGGGCAAAAATATGTACAGTCCATTACCAACAACAGGCTCCCCCTTACACTTACAGCACTCTCAGTAGCAGTATGCATAGGTTTTGTGTGCTACGTTTACAACCACCTCCCCTTAATAGACTTCCGTCCTTACAAAATAGGCGCTAACATTCCCGAAGGGATGAAGACCCCCGAGGGGAAAATAGTCTACCATTGGACAGTAAAAATGGACGGCAAGGAGCAAACCATCACAAACTACGGACAAGTACCTAAGGACTCTCACGGCGACTATGCTGAAGTTGTAAAGGTAGAAAACGAAGTCCCTAAAGCTCCTATGCACGATTTCTACATCTGGAACAGCGATGGCGATGATTTCTTTGATGAGTTTATTATGAAGGATAAGTTGCTATTAGTTATCTGCTATCGCTTAGACCGCACCCACGAAGAAGCTTTCAAAGAGATTAAAAAGGTAACTGACCAAGCTATGAAAAAAGGCTACACTGTATTAGGACTGACCTCAACCCTTGGGGCTGCTGCCGATATTGTGAAGAAATACGAACTAAACTTTGACTTCTATTACAACGATGGCACCACGCTTAAAACCGTTATACGTGCCAACCCAGGGTTAGTAAGACTCTCCAAAGGAACCATTGTAAACAAAAAGCATTACAACGATGCTGATGAAATTCTAAACTAATGTGGGCTAAGACCAACACCGATTTTCAGAACTATCTTCGTTTTCAGCGAGGAATGTCAGAGAATACGATTGTATCATACGGATTAGACATAGAAAAGCTAATACACTACTTGCAGAAGTACCACATAGAAGAGCCACCAGCTACTATTCAGGAAGACACATTGCGCCAATTTGTATACGAAATAGGCAAAGAGCTCAATGCACGCACGCAGGCACGGCTTATTTCGTCTTTAAAGAGCTTTTTCAAGTTTATGATGTATGAGAAAGGACGGGAAGACTTCCCTATGAGCCTTATTGACACCCCTAAAATAGGCGTAAAGCTCCCCGACACCCTATCTTTGCAAGAGATTGATACCTTATTGGCAGCCATAGACCTAAGCACTGACGAAGGGCACCGGAACAAAGCCATTATTGAGACGCTTTACGCCTGTGGCTTGCGAGTTTCAGAGCTCATAGCACTACGCCTATCAGATTTGTTTTTTGAAGAGGATTTTATAAGAGTGATGGGAAAAGGTAGCAAACAGCGTCTCATCCCTATTGAAAGCTATACACAACGCCAAATAAAGTACTACATAGAGCACCAGCGTACAGCATTAAAAATAGCCAAAGGACACGAAGATTATGTATTTTTAAATCGTAGAGGCCAACAACTGACCCGCGCAATGATATTCACTATTGTGCGTCAGGCTGCAGCGAACATAGGGTTGAAGAAGAAAATTAGTCCGCATACTTTTAGGCATTCCTTTGCGACACATTTATTGGAGAATGGAGCTAACTTGAGAGCTATACAAATGATGTTAGGGCATGAAAATATTACTACTACTGAAATTTATGTACACGTAGAGAAGAGCTATTTAAGAGAAGTGTTAGAGAAATTTCACCCTCGCCAAAAGATGAGCTTTACCCAATAGTATCCGTTACGTCATCACTCATATTCAAGTTTTGAGTGAAGCCTCATCTTAGCAAGTGTTAAAAAAGTAGTAGTTAAAGGTTAAAGATCTTCAAAATCAAAGTTTCGGTAAAGTTGTTTTTTTTGCGCAGCTACTTCATCCAAAGGCTCTGCTGCATAGAGTTTTTTAAAGTCTTTTTGATGCCGTTCTGAAATGACTTCTTCTCCTCGCTCATCAAAGACATAGGTTGTTACTTCGTTTAAAATGTCTTTAAACAATTCAAAATCCTCTTTGTAAAGATAGATTTTGTGCTTTTTGTAATGAAAAGAGCCATCATCGTGAGTAAACTTCTTACTCTCTGTAATGGTCAAGTAATAATCATTAGCGCGTGTAGCCCTCACATCAAAAAAGTAAGTGCGCCTACCCGCCCTTAGGACTTTAGAGAAAATCTCTTCATTGTCCAGAAATTCTTTTTCTTCCATTGTAAAGTACGTGTATTAAATTATTTCAGTGCAAAAGTCTTTAAAAAGTTTATACTAAGCAACTATTTAGCAAAGTATTTTATCCGAAAGGGCTTATTTTATCATAATTTTAACACTTCTTCTATAAAAGCCCCTCTAAAACATAATATTATTAAAAAGACATTCTGTTAGGGTAGGAACAAAAGCAAGTAAAAAAAAAAGAGCTGTTCCTAAAAGAAACAACTCTTCTTTCCCTTAAAACTAGTATATATTAGCGTCTGTTAAACGCAAAAAAAATCTGATGTATAATTATTTTTTAATCTCCCCCAAAAAAAGAGATACCAACTGGGAAAGCAGTTTTTATAATAGTCCTAATGAAACTGTATAAAGGTTTACAATCCTAACTCTAACACACAAATTGGGTGGTAAAAGTGTTGAGTATTCAAATACAATTCATTTTCATATTTTGGTAGGAAGTAACAAGATGTACTATTAAAAGTCAAAATCGGTAGCTTCATCAGTGTCCTCGTCCTTTTCTTTGTTGCAATCAATAGGGATTTCGAGGTTTTGAGGGGCTGGGAAAGGTGCTTGCGAAATACCTAAATCCTTATCAGCATAGCACTTTTTCATATAATACCCCCACACAGGCAACGCCATTGTAGCTCCTTGACCATAGGCAGTGGTTCGGAAGTGAACCGCTCTGTCTTCGCCTCCTACCCACACTCCTGTTACGAGGTTAGGTACCATCCCAATAAACCAACCATCGCTATTGTTCTGAGTAGTTCCTGTTTTGCCTGCAATAGGATTTGTAAACTGGTAAGGATAGCCGGTCATCACGTTCTTATAGATAGCATTATAGGTGTCTGCTCCTTTAGTACGAAGTCTTGCTCCCGAACCATAGCGGGTAACCCCTTCCATCAAGTTTACTACTGCACGTGCTACCTCGGCATTTACGACATCGTGGGTTTCTGGAGTGTTCTCAAAGAGTACTGTTCCGTTTTTGTCTTCAATACGGGTTACCAACACTGGTTTCACATAGACTCCTTCGTTAGCAAAAGTACCATAAGCCCCTACCATCTGGAAAACCGTAGCATCGGCTGTGCCTAAAGCAATAGAGGGCATTTCGGGCATCTCGGAGGTAATACCTAACTTTCTGACCAAATTAATCACAGGAATAGGGCCTACTTTGTCCATTAGGTTTACGGTAATAGAGTTCACCGAGTTAGCCAAGGCGTACTTAAGAGTCATCATTTTACCGGTAAATTTGCCAGTAGAGTTGCGCGGACACCAAGGTTGAACATTGCCGTATTTATCAGCTTCTATACAAGTGAGAATATCAGGGAGCTCTAAGCAGGGTGAGTAGTGCAGCTGGTCTATAGCTGTGGCATAGACAAAGGGCTTAAAAGTAGAACCCGTTTGGCGCGCCCCTTGCACCACTTGGTCGTATTGGAAGTGTTTGTAGTTGATACCGCCTACCCAAGCCTTGATATGGCCTGTTTGAGGTTCCATAGACATCATTCCAGAGCGTAAAAAAGCTTTGTAGTAGAGAATTGAGTCTCGTGGAGTCATCACGGTATCGCGTTCGCCTTTCCAAGTAAAAACACGCATCTCGGTTTTCTGATCAAACGAAGCGCGTATTTCGGACTCGGAGTAGCCTAAATACTTCAAGTGAATCCAGCGATTGGAGTTCTTCATTGCCCTTTCTATGAGGCTTTTGTACTCTTCTTTTGAAACCTTTACAAAGGGGTAAGTTTTGTTTTTCTTAGGGTTGTTTTCGGCATCAAAAGCCTTTTGAAGTTGCTTTAAGTGAGCTTTCAGAGCTGTTTCGGCATATTGCTGCATCTTAGAGTCGATGGTAGTGTAGACTTTCAATCCATCTAAGTAAAGATTGTGTTTGGTGCCATCGGGCTTAGGGTTCTGCTCTATCCACGCTTTCATATAAGAGCGCAGGTACTCCCGAAAATAGGTAGCCATTCCATCGTTGTGGCTCTCGGGGGTGTATTTGATTTTCAAAGGCAACTGCTGTAGCGAATCCTTCACCTCTTGAGTGATGTAGTTGTTCTTCGCCATTTGTGCGAGCACTACATTACGCCTATTGGTTACCCCTTCTTTGTTTTTCACAGGATTGTAGAGAGCAGAGTTTTTGAACATTCCCACAAGCATAGCGCCCTCTTCTATTTTGAGGTTTTTAGGTTCTTTGTCAAAGTAGATTTTGGCTGCCGAGCGTATTCCATCGGCATTGTTGTTGAAGTCGTAAATATTAAAGTACATTGCGAGAATCTCTTCTTTGGTGTACTGTTTTTCTAAACGTGTTGCGATGACCCATTCTTTGATTTTTTGGGTGTAGCGCGCCAATCCGCGTGTTTTTTCTTTGTGGAAGAGCTGCTTGGCCAACTGCTGAGAGATGGTAGAAGCACCTCCTTTGCCTCCCATATACACCATTGCACGCAGTGTCCCCCTCAAGTCTATGCCTGAATGTTCGTAAAAGCGTTCGTCTTCGGTAGCGATGAGAGCGTCTACTAAGTGCTTAGGCAAGTCCTTGAACTTGATTGGGGTGCGATTCTCGTCTAAATAGAATTTCCCAAGCGATTTTCCGTCGGCAGTAACTATCTCGGTAGCCAGATTAGTTTCGGGGTTTTCTAAGTGCTTAAAGTCGGGCATCTCGCCCAACAACCCAAGCGAAGCCGATAGGAAGAGGAGAAGTACCCCTGCAATTCCGATTGCAAAGAGAGTCCAGAACCATCTCAAAAAAGGATTCTTGCGTTTCTTCCTCGTATTTTTGTTGTCTGATTGATTTGCTTTTCTCATCTGTTTTACCTTTTGTCAGTTTCTACTCTTAGTCCCACCTCGGTAATGCCTTTCAGCAGTGCCAGCCCTTGGTTCTCACCTACTTTGCGCATAGCTTGTTCTATCTTAATCACGTACTTTCCTTGGACAGGAAAAGCAAAGCGTTCTTTGTACCACAATTTGCTCTCTTTCACTGCCGAATAGCCATCTCCTAACCATTTACCTTCGGGGGTAGCCATTTCGTATTCCAAGGTATCTACAATTACCTTTTGGCCATCAGGAAGCTCCATTTTGGCTATTAGGAAAAGATTGCTAAACTCGTACTGCTCGTTGTTTCTGAGCATAATGAATAGATTTTTCTTGGCCAGCGTATCGCTTTCTTCTAGCTGAAACGCAATAGGCTCGTGTGCCGCCCATCCATTGGACAAAGAGACATATTGACTGAACTCTACTCCCTTTTGGCAGGCAGCCATAAGCAAAGCTAAGAACAAAATACTAAGCGTTTTCATTTTTAGGTTTTTCAGCATTCGGGGCTTTGTTAGGTTTATGTTTTTGGTTATTGTGTCGGGCATTGGTTTTGACTGCATTGTTCTGCGCTCTGGCTTGTCCTTTTTGCGATAGTTGGGCATTGTTGCGCATTTCAGGGTTCGGACTTGGGTTCTGCTCTGTACCTGGCAACACTGCTTTCTTGTTCTGAGGCTTGTTTTGGCCTTGTCGGGCAGGACGAGCAGCCTTGGCTAAAGGCGTAGAAGCACTCTCTGCAATAGTTACTGATAGAAGTTCTTTCTCAGGTATCACCTTTGCCTCTTTAGTATCTTTTGCAGGAGCGAGTTTGTTCTCTTTTGGTGGTGTAGGCTTATTGGCCGATGGTTTGTTGGTTTCTTTAGGTGTTTTAGCTGCTCCCTTGACCTCTTTTTTGGCATTATTCTTCTTGTTTCGCTTGCGTTTGGGAGTATCAAAGCGGGTTATGCTGTCCTCTTCTACTGGAGCTAATTCGAGGTCGGCATCGGCAGATGAGCCCTTGCGCAACGATAGGTCAGAAAGGATAGCGTATTCTTCCAACTCTTCTATTTGCTCTCCTTTCTTGTTAAGTTCTAAAATCTCTTTCACGCTATCTACCGAGAGCTTGTACCAAGTGATTGGGTTCTCGTCGTAAGTAAACCACATTAGGCGCTTGAAGATATCTATCTTCTGGCAGGAGGCTACGCCTCTGAGGGTGTGCAGTTTGGTATCAGTGCGAGGGAAGTCTTGCAAGGCATCTAAGTAGGTATCGAGCTCAAAATTCAAGCAGCATTTCAGCTTTCCGCACTGTCCAGCCAACTTCTGAGGGTTGAGCGACAACTGCTGATAGCGAGCCGCCGAGGTGGATACACTCCTAAAATCGGTAAGCCAAGTAGAGCAACACAATTCGCGTCCACAAGAGCCTATCCCCCCTAAACGGGAGGCCTCTTGCCTAAAGCCTATCTGTCGCATTTCTATGCGCACCGAGAAAGCTCTGGCCATATCCTTGATAAGTTGACGAAAATCTACCCGCCCCTCGGCTGTGTAGTAGAAAGTTGCTTTCGAGCCGTCCCCCTGAAACTCTACATCAGAAATTTTCATCTCTAAGCCCAAAGCTATGGCTAACTCGCGCGACTGCTTTTGCACTTCAATCTCCTTGGCACGCGATTGCTGCCAAACATCTATGTCATGCTGATTGGCCTTCCGGTACACTCGTGGCAAACTATCGCTTTCCCAGTCTATTTTGCGTTTCTTCATCTGCGAACGCACCAGCTCTCCTGTTAGACTTACAATGCCGACATCGTGTCCCGAAGGGGCTTCAGTAGCCACTGTATCGCCAATTTGTAAAGGTAGCTTATCAGTATTTCTAAAATACTCTTTTCTGCTGTTCTTGAAACGGACTTCTACGCAGTCAAAAAAAGGTTCTCCGCCAGGCAGTTGGGTGTTGGCTAACCAATCAAATACCGATAGTTTGACTGTGCCAAAACTGCGGGTACCACAGTTGGCCGTACAGCCGCTACTGCCTACTAACTTGTTATTATGTAATGTGCAGGTATTGCAACTCATTGTCGTAATTTTATTTAAGATTTGAAGAGAGAGTCTCCCCAAACGGCAAAATTACAAATTTCTTGCGAACTGACAAACTGATAGAAGAAAAAACTCAGGTAGTAGACACAAAAGTGGTTTCCAAAGAAGAAGTCTCGTTGATTTTTGCGAGATAGGGAGTATGCAAGTTGCTAAAGTAGTAAGATTCAGACGGATTGTTAGGATGAGTGGGTGTCATATCCTAAAATAGGTTTACACTAAAAATAGGAAAAAAATATGACAAAAGGGCGAGCAGAGATCGCTTTAAGAGAGCTATCATAGAAGAAATAGAGAAAAAAGGCTTAAGTATTGAAGCCTGTCTTCGGAGGAGGTTCCTAACGTTATTAACCTGCACTTCGCCAGTACCATCGTTAATGCTTAGGGTGCTTTTGGTAGAGGCAAGACGAGGTGTTTCGTTGTATAGCGCAAGGCAGATAGCATCTAAAATAGTCGATTTGCCAGCCCCTGTAGCCCCTGTGATAGCAAAAAGCCCCACAGACTTCAGCGGTTCGGCTTCCAAATCAATCGTAAAAGGACTTTCGATAGAAGCTATATTATAAATGGAAACTGATAGTATCTTCATTGCATCTTTTTTGTGGCAAACGTACAGATATTTCTTAAATTAACAATCTCGATGATAGATGATAATCGGTGTTATATAGGTCATACAGTGGCTCATCAGTGGCTCATCAGTGAAGAAACAGCGACGTTATAGCAGTAAGAAACTAATCTACAAATTGCCTAATTAACAAATTATCACTATCTTTGTACCCGCAAAAATCAACTAACCTATGGCACAAGTAAAAGACAACTTTTCAATAGAAGGCATTTCAGGCAAAATAGGCAAGCAAATTGTTTTCCGACAAGTAAATGGCAAAACTATTATCGCTGCCCGCCCTCATCGCAATCCTACCACACATCCCACACTTATCAGCCAAAACAACCGTTTTAGGCTTGCCAGTGCATATGCTAAAAAAGCCCTTGCCGACCCTGTTCTAAAGGAAGAATATACTGCTGAAGCAAAGAAAAGAGGCATCATCAACCCCTACAATATGGCTGTATCCGATTATATGAAAACTCCCGAAATCAGCCAAGTAAACACATCTGCCTATACGGGAAAACGAATAAAGGAGCCTATTAATATTGAAGTAACCGACAATTTCAAGGTCATTGCCGTAAAAGTAACCATCATTTGCCAGAGTTCCATCATCGAAGAAGGCTATGCCACTTTCTCCACCAATATATGGCAATACTATACCACTACCCTCAACCCATATCCTGCCGACACTAAGATTGTAATTACTGCCTCCGATAGAGCTCAAAACCAAGACACACAAATAATTACAGAACTAAAAATTAACACATCAGCTAATTGATAAACTGACAATTATTACTATCTTTGCATTTTAGTTAAAAACATTACTTACAAGTACGAACCCGTAAATACTAACATTTAACACTATGAGTTTCTTAAAAAACCTATTTAATCTACACCAAGGCGAAGAGAAAAAAGAAAAAGTAATTGAGGATATCCTCAGCAATATCT
>CAUQNY010000071.1:0-10228 GCA_963519425.1 uncultured Capnocytophaga sp. | reverse complement strand
ACCAAGTGAAGACCAAGTGAAGACCAAGTGAAGACCAAGTGAAGACCAAGTGAAGCACCCCCTCTTTTAGTCTTTTTTTATTCTATAGTTCTCAGGATTAAGAACTCTTAAAATTTGTATAGTGTTGAATATTAGTGCTTTATCTTGTTTTGGATACGGAGAATAGCACAATATGTTAATTTTTTTAAGTTAATTTTCTTTTTTTTAAAGATTTTGTGCTATCTTTGCACGATGAATAAACGTTTGTACATACTCGCACTTGTCCTTACAAGCCTTTCGTTAGTAGGAATTATTGTTATCCAAGGTTATTGGGTCAAAATGGCTATTGACGATAAGGAAGATGCGTTCAAATATTCTGTCCAACAAGTACTCTCAGAGGTCTCTAAGCAAATTGAACAAGACGAGGTCAGTAGGTATGTAACTCAGATTATCAATCTGAGGAGAAAAGATGGTTCACTGAACTTGAAAGGCAGTCATCTGAATGCCCTTGTGCATGGCGACAATGCTAAGGAAAGAAGAGAAGGCTCTCTCTATACTCATGGGGTCTTGGAAGATGACTATTCGTTGCCGGTAGAGAAACATTCCAGCAAACAAGTCGAAGACCCACATTTGGCGGACAGACGGGCGGTGAGAAATTATATTCATCGGGAGACTTTGCAGTACTTTAAGGAACACAATATTCACGGGTTTGACCGCTCTCAGCTCTCCTCTTTACAAGCCTACGAGAAGCTCAGCGAGCTACCAGAGATAGAACGCCTGATGATTGAGGAATCGTTTAAGAGTGTTATCAAACAGCAGTCTATTAACCAGCGGGTTACTTTGCCTCAAATACAAAAATGTGTAGAGGAAAGTTTGAAGAAACAAGGCTTAAAATTGCCTTTTGAGTTTGGTGTTTACAACCAAAATGTACTCTCTAAAGTACACTCTAAGTACTTTGAACCCAATGAGCCAAAAGAGTTTCGCACTCTTTTGTTTGGGCGCAATACTACCGATGATTCACACTATGAGTTGGCTGTAGTCTTTCCGCAGCGCGAGCGATTTGTACTCTCCTCAATTATTGGCATTGCGAGTCTTTCCACTTTGTTTATGCTTATCATTATAGCAGTGTTCATCATCACTCTAAACCAACTTATCACTCAGCGACGTATTTCAGAAATTAAAACGGATTTCATCAACAATATAACGCACGAGTTCAAGACGCCTATTGCTACGATGAATCTTGTGTTGGATAGCCTTAAAACCCCTATGGCTCTCAATAATCCTGACCGAATTCTGAACTATGTGGGGATTCTTAAACAGGAAAACAAGCGTATGCTGCTGCAAGTCGAAAATATCTTGCAGATTTCGCGCTTAGAGAAAGACAACTTGCAGTTGGGGCGCGACCCTTTAGACGTGCACGAGCTTATTATAGCTGCTATTACTCACGTGCAGGTGATGCTCGACGAGCGCGGGGGAATCATACGAACACACTTTTTAGCCAACAATAGCGATATTTCAGCCAACGAATCCCACCTGACCAATGTGTTTGTGAATGTTATTGAAAATGCTATCAAGTACTCGCCAGAGGCTCCTGAAATTGATATTACAACAGAGAATGTAAAGAATAAAATAATAATCAGTGTGAAAGACCACGGACAAGGGATGAGCAAACAAGCTGCTAAACAGATTTTTGATAAGTTCTACCGCGAACACACTGGAGACCTCCACAATGTAAAAGGACACGGCTTAGGCCTTGCCTACGTGAAGAGCATTGTGCAATACCACCAAGGCAGTGTATCTGTAGAAAGTGAAAAGGATAAAGGGAGTACCTTTTATATTAAGCTTCCTATTATATAGATTTGTTAAATTGTTAATTGTAAAAATATGAATGGAAATTATTATGGAACAAGAGTCGCTTCTGAGAATAAAAGTATTCTCTTAGTCGAAGATGACCCTAACTTTGGTACGGTACTAAAAGACTACCTCGTAATGAGTGGTTTTGATGTTACTCTTGCCAAAAATGGAATGGAAGGCTTTGAAAAGTTTAAGAAAGAACCTTTCGACCTTTGCATATTGGATGTAATGATGCCTTATAAAGATGGTTTTACCTTGGCTCGCGAAATACGCGAAAAAAACGACAAGGTACCTATTATTTTCCTTACCGCTCGTACAATGCGTGAGGATGTTATTAAAGGCTATCGTTCAGGCGGCGACGACTACCTGAACAAACCTTTTGACTCAGAAATTTTGCTGATGAAAATTCGCTCGATGTTGCAAAGAAAAACAATCGAAACAATGATTGACAGCAATAAGTTTGAGTTTGAAATAGGAAAGTTCTTCCTCAATACTAAATTGCGCATTCTTAAGTATAAAGATGAGGAACCTGTAAAACTGTCGCCTAAAGAAAATGAACTCTTACGCCTTTTAGCACTCCATACGGATGATTTTATGTCGCGTGAACTCGCTCTTTCTAAAATTTGGAAAGACGACAACTATTTCACTTCAAGAAGTATGGATGTTTACATCGCTAAGTTGCGCAAGCTTCTCAAGAAAGATGACAAAGTAGAAATACTGAACATTCACGGCGAAGGCTTCCGATTGGTAGCCAATAGAGACGCTGAAGGGTTTATTTAAAAAAAGCTGCTGTGCAGCTAAATTTTGAGCTGCTGCGCGACAAAGTATTGGGGGCTACCCCTTTGGGTTTGTTGCGTAGCGGCTTCAGGCTTGCCATTGTGGAACTTTGGGCGGCTTAAACTTTTTTGTCTTTAGACTTGTTTTTTGAAAAAAAACTCGTATCTTTGCCCCCTGAAATTGTTAGGTAAAACGATAAACCTACACATAATGAGAAAGTTAAAAGAATACGACCTCTCTTTTGCAGGCTTAAAGGTAGGGAAACATAGGTTCGTTTATTCCATTGATAAGCACTTTTTGGAGCTTTTTCCTTTTGAAGATCTAAACGATATTCACCAAACAGTAACCGTTGATTTGGACAAAAAGAATAACCTTATGGAATTTCATTTCCGAAATGAGGGGACGGTGAATGTGAATTGCGACCTGTCTAACGAGCCTTTTGACTTGCCAGTGCACGGAGAACTTTTTCTCTTGGTCAAATTTGGCGAAGAATACAACGATGATGCAGACGAGTGGTTGGTTTTGCCTTATCACGAACATCAGTTGAATATAGCGCAGTATATTTACGAAATGCTAGTGCTTTCTATCCCCGCCAAGCGTGTGCACCCCGATGTGCTCAATGGTACAATGCACTCTGAGGTGCTAGATAGGCTCCAAGCTCTTGCTCCTAAGGAAACTCCTGAAACGCCAGAGCATATAGACCCCCGATGGGCAGCTTTGAAGAATTTAATAACAGAACAATAATAAACATTTAAGTAATGGCACATCCTAAACGAAGACAATCAAAAACTAGAAGAGATAAGAGAAGAACCCACGATGTAGCGGTACTTCCTCAAATTGCAAAAGACCCGGTAACAGGCGAAAACCACTTGTACCATCGCGCTCACTGGCACGAAGGAAAATTGTACTATCGCGGTCAAGTGCTTATTGATAATACTCAAAAAACAGACGAATAACCCAGCGTTCCTGAGTTTTTCATTTATAACGCATTCAAAAGAGGTTTCCCAAGAGTTTGAAAATAGCTTTTCGGAGCCTCTTTTTGCCGATGAACTATTTAATACTTAAAAAATGGTTTTACCTATTATAGCCTACGGCGACCCTGTGCTCAGAAAAATGGGCTCGAACATCACACCCGACTATCCCAACCTTAAGGCACTCATCGCTAATATGTACGACACGATGAACCACGCTTATGGCGTGGGCTTGGCAGCTCCACAGGTGGGCTTGCCTATTCGCCTTTTTGTAGTAGATGCCTCTCCTTTTGCCGATGATGAAGATCTTACAGAAGAGGAGCGCACTTTTCTTCAGGGCTTTAAAAAGACATTTATCAATGCTGAAATAGTTGAGGAAACAGGCGAACCTTGGCTTTTTAACGAAGGTTGCTTGAGTATCCCCGGTGTCCGTGAGGACGTTAGTCGGAAAGAAAAAATCACCATTAACTACCTTGACGAAGATTTTATACCTCAAACCCTAACTATTGGAGGTCTTGCAGCTCGCATCATACAACACGAGTACGACCATATTCAGGGAGTTTTGTTCACCGACAAGCTTTCGGCTTTCCGCAAGCAACTCATCAAAGGGAAGCTTGCTAATATTAGCAAAGGAAAGGTAAAAGTAGATTACCGAATGAAATTTCCTGAGCTAAAAGGTAGATTTTAATAACAAGCATTCAAATAACAGACAATGAATTTAACTAAAATATTAGCCATCTCTGGCAAACCAGGTCTCTATCAGTTGGAAACTCAAACGCGTACAGGCTTTTTGGCTACTTCTTTGGCCGATGACAAACGCATATCGGTAGGGATTCGCAACAATGTGAGTTTGCTTTCTGAGATAGCCATCTATACCACCACACAAGAAGTGCCGTTGGTAGAAGTGTTTAAGAATATTAAGAACTTAGAAGAAGGAAAGCAAGCGCGCATCTCTGCAAAATCCGATGGGGCTACACTTGAGGCATATTTTGCCGAAGTACTTCCTGAATACGATCGCGACCGCGTGTATGCAAGCGATATTAAAAAGGTGATTCAATGGTACAATTTGCTTCTCAGCAAAGGACTTTTGGAAGAAACAGCTTCTACTGATACTGAAGCTCCTGCTGCCGAATAGAATCGCTTTTTGACATAGAAAAATACAAACTTTGCCATTGCTTTGCTTTGGCAAAGTTTTTTGTTTTTAAAGGGATTTTTTTAGAACTATCTTCAGAGATTTTTTGCTGTTTGATACTTAAGATTTATTTTTTTTAAGCTTCGTTACTTTATTGTTTTGTTAAAAAGGTGTTAATTCTGCAGTAAGATTACTTTATTTCAAAATTAAACTGTACCTTTGCCATTGAAAAGGTAAGTGTGCCTACAAGGTACGCTTCACCCAAAGGCAATAACAGTATGAAGAAGTTTTTACTAATACAATGTTTCTTTTTAGCCGCCTGCTGGGGGGCTATGGCTCAAAACTTTGCAGAACGCTATAAAACCACCCTCAAAGGAAATATGATAGTGGTAGGGAACTCTATTATCAATCAAGGGAGTACCCGTCCTGCCAATGCGCCGTTTAACGATAGAACAGCCGATAACTCTAAAAGAGATTTGGAGTATACGGATGTAGATAGCGATAGCAGTACCTACAATTCTAGCTTGGCAAGAGTGAAGAACCCTAATGTTTCTTCCTCTTGTGGGCTGACTGTGAAGAAGGCTTATCTCTATTGGGCAGCTGCTTATACAAAAGAGAGAGTGGATAACCAAACAGATCCTCCTTTAGAACCTAACAAGTTTAACCAAGTGCGTTTTCGTCAGGGAAGTGGCAATTATCATGCTATTATAGGGACGGTATTGCATTCCGATGGAGCATCGTTACCCCAAGATGGACGTGCCCAGAGTGCTTATGTTTGCGTAGCCGATGTTACTCAGTACGTTACTAATATTAATAACGAAACCTTTACTGTAGCCAATATGCAGGCTCCTTATGGGAATGAGTCTACTGGAGCAGGGTATGCAGCGGGTTGGACTCTCTATATTGTTTATGAGGATACTACTCAGCCTGCCAGAAATATTACTCTGTTTGATGGTTTTGCAGTAGTAAGGCAAGGCGTTTCTCCTGAAATTAAAGTTTCTGGTTTTACTACTGTACCAGCTCCACTTCCTGTAAATGCTAAAATAGCTTTTGCTGCCTTGGAAGGAGAATCCTACATAGGAGGAGATGAGCTCAGAATTAAGACTAATAAAACAAATGGCGATAGGAAAAAAATAACGGCACCAGGGCGCGAAGACTCTACTGCCTATTATCAAGAATTAGTTAATTATTGGTGGGGAAGTGGATGGAAAGCAAGGTTTGGAACTACAAGTAACTTCTTTAATAGTACCATTACCGATGAAAATGGTGTCAATACTGACCGCAATCCTAACTCTACCAACCTACTCGGTTTTGACGCAGGTATTTTTGATTTGGTAAACAATGGGAATACTATTTTGGGCAATGATACTACAGAAGCTTATTTTTATCCTTCTACTACTCAAGATGTATTCTATCCATTTATGTTTGCCTTTAATGTAGAGGTTGTTACCCCTAATGTGGTAATGGAAAAACGCGTCTACAAATCTGATGGTATTACCGATGTAACAGGACAAAACAATCTCCACTTGGGCGATAACCTTATCTACAAAATCGCTTTCCAGAACAAGGGGAACGATGATGCCAAAAATCTTGTTATTAAAGATATTCTTCCCAAGAACATAGATGTTCCTGCAGCAGGGCCTAACAACTTGCTCTTGCCAGCAGGGGCTACTTCAACTTATAATGCTACTACTAGAGAAATGAAAATTACCATTCCTGATAATTTAGTAACCGTAAATAGTTCAATACAAACTATTTCTTTTTCTATCAAGGTGGTAGCGTCTTGCAATGCATGGTTAGACCCTTGTGCTAACGAGATTAAAAACCAAGCCTTTGCTTCCTATACAGGGGCAAAAAACCCAGCAACACTTACCCCTGGTAGTTTCAATACTAAATTTACCGCTTGTGGGGGAGGGGTAGAAGGGCCTTCTAACTTTATTGTAGATATTCAAGGAGCCACTTGTACTTACACCCATAGCGAAATAATTCTCTGTACACCTTCTATTGCACTTACTGCAACAGGAGGTTTTGATAGCTATACTTGGAAGAAAACCAGTGGGGCTAACCAAGCTTCTTACAATAAAACAGGACAAACCCTTACAGTTACTGAACCGGGTACTTATGTAGTAACCAAGGTGAAGGCTGGCTGTCCTACTCTCATAGAAGAGTTTAAAGTCAGTGCTAATAACAATGCACAAAATCACCCTATCGCTCAACAGATTGCACAGAAAAAAATCAGTGGGGAGGTAGTGGTTTGTCCTGACGATGGTTCTCGCTATCCTCAAGTGTATCTCTGTGGCAAAGGGGTTTCTCTCCCTTTGGAAATGAGTATCGCTAATGCTAAAAAGTTTGTATGGCAAAAGCTTACTCCTCCTACCGGCTACACTGCAGGTAGCTGTGCTCCTGCCAATATTACTGCAGGATGGAATGCTGTAGGGGCTCAGGCCGATACAGGAACACAATCACAGCGCACAATTAATGAGGCAGGCGAGTACCGTTTAGTGATTACTTATGATGGAGGAGGTGCCGGCGATTGTATAACGAACTATTACTTCCGTGTAACTAAAAACGACTTGGAACCCAAAGCAAATGTTGTAGATATCGTTTGTAATACTCCAGGGAAAATAACGGTTATTCAGCCTAATACAACTAATTACGAGTTTGCTCTCTACGAAGGGAACACCCAGAAGAAGGCTTATCAGTCCTCTAATGAGTTTACCATTACTGACCCAGGTATTTATAAGGTGCTTATTCGCCAGACAGGTGTCCCTTCAGGGGTAGTGCCTTGTGTATTTGAATTGGACAATCTTCAGGTTCGCAAACGTACACCATCGCTCAGTGTAACAACTTCTCCTATTCTTTGTAAGGGACAAAAAGGAGGAATGCTTATTCAGTTGTCAGATCCTCCTTACAACGATTATACCTTTAAAATAAGGAAAGACAATAGTGCTGGAGCCGAAGTCTTCAGCTATGTTTCTTCGGGAACAACTACCAATACTACAAAACTCACCCTTAACAATTGGTTTAATGAGGGAAGCTACTTTGTAGAGGTAGTGAATAACTATGGTTGTGTCATTCAGCACCCTGTAGTGAAAATTAATGAGGTGCCAGAGCTGAAACTTACGGCTACTGTTCGCCAACAATTAATGTGTGGCTCTGCATTAGTACGCGTTACTGCTTCCGGAGGTACCAAAGGCCAGTCATATGCTTTCTCTAACGATGGAGTTACTTTCAATAATACCAATTCAACAGGAGATTACTTTGATTTTACTGTTACGAGTGCAGGTACTTATCATTATGCAGTGTTGGATAAGAATGGTTGCCGCGCAACGGCTTCTGTAAATGTACAGCAGTTGCCTCCCCCTACGATAGGAGCACATACTTCTAAACTGACTAATTGTGGTGCGAAAGGAAAGATAGTCCTCTCTGAACCACAAAGCACTATCTCCTACACTTATGAGTATAGTGTAGATGGGAACACATTCCAATCAGGGCGTGAATTTTTTAATCTTAATCCAGGACAGACTTATACGCCTACAGTGCGCTACACACTTGGCTCAACTTCTTGTATTATTAGCAGTACGCTTACTTTAGACACAGCTCAGGCAGGTATCCTCATTGCTTCGGCAGGGGTAGTGCGATTGATAGGTTGTGGTACAGGGGTGAATTCGAACAAGGCATTAGTTCGTTTTTCAAATGTACAAGGAGGCCAAGAACCATACAGATTTAGTTTTGATGGAGGAGCTACGTGGACAGATACGCGTGAGATGTGGTTAGCTCCAGGTCCTTACAATCTTTCAGTACAAGACAAGATAGAATGTACACGTACGAACTTGAAGGTAGTAGTTCCTAACAAGGTAGATGCTCCTGTATTTACGCCATCAACAATCACTTATGATTGTTGGGGGAATGGTACAGTAACGGTTAACAACAACCAAAGTACTTATACCTACACCTATGAAATTGATGGAGTGTTGACCAATACCAACACCTTTAGTAGGCTTCAGCCAGGTATCCATACTATTACTGTTCATTACGCTGATGCGAACCCTCCTAGCAAGAATGTACTTTTCTTAGATGACTTTGGAGCAGGGAAAGGACACACTCGTACTCCTTATATGAACAGACTTTACTACTACGAGCCACAAAATGGCAGCACAACCTTGTATAACGGCAATGGGCAAAGCATAGCTAATGTTTACGGAGATAACGTTAATGATGGAGAGTATACAGTAGCTGATTTAATGAGACCTAACCTTTGGGGAAGAGACCCTATAGACCATACAGGTTTGACAGATGGTCGTATGCTGTTCATCAATATAGGTAGTTCAGCAGGTATTGCAGGGGTACTCTACCAGCGCAAGATGGTGGATATTATTCCCAATAAACCTATACGTTTCTCAGCTGCCTTTTACAATCTTCAGTGGGGAGATGGGGTAAATGCGCGTCCTACAGACCCTATTATTCGTTTGGAACTTTATAAGACAGAGGCAGATATAGCTTTAGGCTCTTCCAAAGCTTTGGCATTTAATCATATAGGGGGCATCCCAGGAAGTACTAGTGCCAGCAATTGGAATGTTCATAATGTAGAGATGAACCCAGGCAACAATACAGAATTGTATGCAGTAATTCGTTCGTACAGCAATGTAACAGGAGGAAATGACCTTGTGATAGATGACATTTATCTTTACCAAGAGCCAGAGGCTTGTACATTCTCTCAAACGTTTACCATAAAGATAGAAGACGGAAAGAAGTTTGATATTGATACATCTACAATTCAAATCACACAACCTAAGTGTAATGGCGATACGGGTAAGTTCCAAGTAACGCTTAAGAATCCACCAGCGGTGTACTATGTGCGTAAGGATGGAACAGCTACTTTCGAGCCACATTCAGGATCAGTATTCCGTTGGGATAATATTCCAACTAATGGTACGCGTCGTCTTTTCTTTCATACGACCCCTAACGGAGTAGGAGGCTGTGCTCCAACTTATTGGTTTAATTTCACAGTTCCTCCTGCACTTACTCTTGCATTGGATCCAGCTCATACCGACCTTAATCTAGGTTGCACTCCTGCTAGTACCGAAGTTACGGTAACAGCCACGGGAGGAACAGGAGCTTACCAATTTATTTTGAAAAAAGGAACAACTGCACTTCTCACTCAAACGAGTCCTAAGTTTACGATTACGCAAACAGGGACTTACACAATAGAGGTGAAAGATGCTAATGCTTGTACAAAAGAGGTAACTTTCACGGTAGTACAAGCCCCTACTCTTACTTTAGGGGCAACTAACAGTGCGGTGAACAATAACTATTGTACCCAAGGAGGAGCTAAAGGGAAGGTAGAAGTACGCGTAGCAGCAACGCCTAACAAAGATACTTCTCCCTATCGTTTTTACCTCAATGGGGTTCTTAAGGCTACTCAGTCGGCAGCTACTTATATTTACGACCAGTTGAATGTAGGCACCCACACTTTCACAGTAGTAGACCGATACGGTTGTACAGCTACGCATAC
>CAUQNY010000070.1:0-10352 GCA_963519425.1 uncultured Capnocytophaga sp. | reverse complement strand
CTTCCTTTCGGGAAGGGGGAACGGGGGTTAGGCTTTTAAATGCGAACGCCGTGTCCCAAACCAAAAGCTACTCCCCTTAAACAAGTAAAGGCCTCATACCTACAAGAGATACAAAGCCTTTACAAGAGGTGGGTATTGACAATCTTAACTTCTCGCTACCCGGCGTAACAAGCAATTGTTACGCGCTGCAAAAGTATAATTTTTTTTACTATTAAAAAAGTTTTTGTACTTTTGCACCTTGTAATAGGTTATCCTTTACATCTCGCGGGGGGAGGGCGCTCCTGCCGCTACCAGAGCAAAGCCTTGATGTCTTACAAATTAGACATTGAGGCTTTGCTTATTTTAATACACCTCAGCTATTCAGAAAGAGCACCTTTCAATTTTATCAATTCAGTTTCATTCCACCCCTTTCACTGCACACCCTAACTCCACACGTCCCACTATTGCCTGTGCAGCTCGCACTCCCACAACTACTCCTAAAATCTGTACAAGTTTTTCTTTCCTACAGCTCTGGCATCTAACCCAGAGGTAGAAAAATTTTCTCTAACAGGTATCCCGAAGCCACAGTGGAGACATAGTGAAGACGAAGCGAAGAAAAAGCCTACTCCCCACGAACGCCACCTTTCTATAAAACAACTCAAAAACAGAAAAAACAATACCGCAGCCTGTTTTCTCTTCTTAGGGAGCCCCTGTTTTTCATACCTCACAGTTTTCATACTTCATTTTTTTTTACTACTTTTGCCAAAATATTACCCTACAAACACACCAATGGACAAAAACGCCCGATTTGCTGATACGATGCCTTTAGCAAAGGTACTAGAGCAGTTCATACAGATGTACCGCTTGCGCTATGGCCTCCAGAAAGCTCAGCTGCCCACCTTGTGGAAAGAGCTGATGGGCAATGCCATAGCCAAATACACCCGTTCAGTAGAGCTAAAAGGCACCACCCTATACGTTACACTCTCATCGCCAGCATTGAACAACGAACTGAGCTATGGCAAAACCAAAATCATCGCTCTACTAAACGAAGCCTTAGGCAGCGAGAGCATCCAAAAACTCATATTCTTAAACTGATGATACGACCTGCAACTCCCACCGATGCCGTAGCCGTTGCCCCCCTGATGTTCCAAGCAATGGAAGAAATTGTCTACAAAATGATTGGCAAACCCCATAAAGAAGAGGCTATCGCTCTACTGGCACAGCTATTCGCCCAAAAAGATAACCAATATTCGTACGAAAACGCTTGGGTATATGAAGAAGCGGGTAGCGTAGTAGGGTCGATTATAGCCTACGATGGGGCGCAATTGCACGCTCTGCGCACACCAGTGCTAAAGCAAATACAAGAACACTACGGTATAGAAATAGTATTAGAAGACGAAACCACCGATGGCGAACTGTACATCGATACACTCAGCGTACTGCCTACAGCCCAAGGCCAAGGTATTGGCAGCAAGCTTATCCAGCATCTAAAAAACGTAACTAAACAGCCTTTAGGGCTTTTAGTTGATGTCCAAAACCCTGCTGCCGAACGCTTGTACACACGTCTTGGCTTTATGCATACCCACAACCAGAAATTGGCAGGAGGGGTGTACAAACATTTGATTTGGAAAAAGTAAAACTAAAATACCAATGAAAACTCTCATCAAAAACGCTACTATTGTAAACGAGAACAAAACCTTTCAAGGAGACCTCTTGATAGAAGATAAGCGAATTGCACAGATAGACACACACATCAGTGCAAAAGGAAACTGCACAGTTGTAGAAGCCGAAGGCAAATACTTACTCCCTGGCGTAATCGACGACCAAGTCCACTTCCGCGAACCAGGCCTAACCCACAAAGCCACTATCGCTACCGAAAGCTGTGCAGCAATAGCCGGCGGGGTAACCACTTTCTTTGAGCAGCCCAACACAGTACCCCAAACAGTAACCATTCCCCTTTTAGAAGAAAAGTTTGCCATTGCTGCCAAAAGTGCCGCTGCAAACTACTCCTTCTTCTTAGGAGGTACAAACGACAATATCGAAGAGCTAAAACGCTTAGACCCTAAAGCTTGTGCAGGAGTAAAACTATTCTTAGGCTCCTCTACAGGCAATATGTTGGTAGACAACGAAAAAACCATTGAAACCATCTTCAGCAATGTGGATATGGTTATAGCTGCCCACTGCGAAGACGAAGCTACCATAAAGCACAACTTAGCACAATACCAAGCACAATACGGCGAAGAGATTCCCATCGCAATGCACCCCCACATCCGCAGTGCAGAAGCCTGCTACCTCTCATCATCCCGCGCCATTGCCTTGGCAGAGAAAACAGGCGCACGCCTACACGTGTTTCACCTTTCTACAGCCAAAGAAACAGCACTTTTCCGCAACGATATCCCCCTAAAGGACAAAAAGATTACTGCCGAAGTATGTGTGCACCACCTATGGTTTGCAGAAGAAGACTACGCTACGCGAGGCGCTTTTATTAAATGGAACCCCGCCGTGAAAACTGCCGACGACCGTGCTGCCCTATGGACAGCCCTCTTAGACGAACGTCTAGACGTCATCGCTACCGACCATGCCCCCCATACACTCGAAGAAAAACAGCGCAAGGGCTATACCAATATCCCTTCGGGAGCACCATTAGTACAACACTCATTAGTAGCAATGCTCGAAAAAGCGCAGAAAGGCAGCATTTCTGTCGAAAAAATCGTAGAAAAGATGTGCCATAACCCCGCTATCCTATTCGATGTGCAAGACCGCGGCTATTTGCGCGAAGGCTACTACGCCGACCTTGTCCTCGTAGATATGAATAGCCAATGGACTGTCCAAAAAGAAAACCTGCTGTACAAATGCGGCTGGAGCCCCTTAGAAGGACAAGAGTTCCATTCCAAAGTAGTGAGTACTTTTGTCAACGGGCAGTTAGCCTACCACAATGGCAAGATAATTGCTCCCAACTGCGGAGCACGCGTAACTTTTAACAGATAAGACAATGAAGAAAATTGGTTATATTTTCCTGCTGATAGCGTTTTTGACAAGTTGCAAGAAGAACATTGTACCCAAACCCGACAAATTCCTAAACGAAACCCAAATGGAAGGGCTTCTGTACGACTTGGCTGTACTAGAAGCTATGAAAAACCAGCAATCTACCCTGTTGGACTCCCTAAACTTCAAACCACAGGAGTACATCTACCGCAAATACGCTACCGACAGTATCTCGATAGAGCAAAATATGGTCTACTACGCTTCCTTTCCAAAGCAATACGACCAAATTGTACAAAGGGTAGACAAACGACTCAAACGCCAGCGCGACAGTCTAAACGATGTGATCAACAAACAGAATAAGAAACCTGAAATACCTGAATTAGAAAAAGAACTACCCCCTAACAACGAGTAATTTTGGAAGCCATCATCTTAACACATACATACCTCAGTTGGATATTCCCTGCTTTTTTGCTCATCTTTGGGCTGATAGCTTTTCTGAAAGTATGGTACCCAAAGCATTTTGCTGAATATCAAAAGTTGATATTCAACGACAAGTACATTGTGATTTACGGCAAGAAAGAGCACAAGATTTGGCTGTTCAGCATACTGCTCTACTTAATCCAATGTATCAGCCTAGCGCTATATGCATACATAGCAATGAAGTACTATGGTATCAGTAGTTTTCTGAGTGTCAAGTATATGTTTTTAGAGGTAGTACTAGCAGTAATAGGAGTACTACTGCTCAAACTCCTATTGCAGCAATGGATCAGTAGTATTTTCGAGCTCTCAGAATTTGCAAACGATTATATTTTCAATAGAGTAGCATACACTTCATATGGAGCTATCATAATGATAATATTTCTTTTTATAGGAGTTTATACTTTCAAATTGACAGAAGCTTATCTTTTTATTCTACTACTGATGCTACTGTCAGTCAATGTGTTGAGTTGGTTTAAAATAGTAAAAGACAATCAAAAAGAAATAAAACCTTACATTTTCTATTTTATTTTGTATCTTTGCGCCCTTGAAATCGCACCTTACCTTTTTCTTGTCTACGGAACAAGGTATTTGGTGGGGGTGTAAAGAAATAATATATTTATGAAGGTAAAATCGATATTAGTATCACAACCAGAGCCCAAGGTAGAAAATTCTCCTTATGCTCAAATTATTGAAAATCATAATGTAAAGGTAGATTTTGTTCCTTTCATCAAGGTAGAAGGAATGACAGCGAAAGACATAAGAATGCAGAAAATAGACCTTACAAAGTTTAGTGCTATTATCTTAACCAGCAGAAAATCGGTAGACCACTATTTTCGTATTGCCGAAGAAATGCGCTTCAAAGTGCCTGATACGATGAAGTATTTTTGCCAGTCAGAAGCTATCGCCTATTACCTACAGAAATATATTACCTATCGAAAACGCAAAATATATGTAGGCAAAAAAGAATTCTCAGAATTGCTGCCTATACTGAAAAAGTACAAAGAAGAAAACTTCCTTTTCCCAGGGTCTGACAGTCCAAAACCAGAAGCTACTGCAGCACTAGACGAACTCAAGATAAAATGGCAACGCGTAGTGTTCTACCGTACTGTATATTGCGACATTTCGGCTATCAAGAACAACAAATACGATATTCTTACGTTCTTCTCACCTGCGGGCATTGAGGCACTGTTTAAGAGTTTCCCCGATTTCTCTCAGAAGAAAACAAAAATAGCCGTCTATGGAGATGCTACCTTAAAAGCTGCTGAAGAGGCAGGTTTAGTGATAGATATCAAAGCCCCTTCGCCAGAAAGCCCCTCTATGACGGTTGCTCTTGACCATTACATCGGGAAAATGAATGGCAAAAAATAATACTTACTTCCTTGATATAAGCATCGGTTGGTTACTCTTAGTAGCCAGCCGATTTTCATAAGTTTTAATTCCTAAAATCAAATTTATATGATGAGAAAATGTATCCTTTTAGTGTTTGTTCTCTTTTCACTACAATGTAGCCAATCGGAGGAAAACAGCAATGCTGCCGACAAAATTCAAGAGCAGCAAATTCTCTCGCTCGTGAATGCTTACCGATCTGAAGCCTGCCTTTGTGGCTCAAATTCTTTTGCTGCAGTGCCTCCTGTAAAACTAAATGCTAAACTTATGGCAGCAGCTAAAGCCCATTCTGACGATATGCAGCGCAGAAACCAAATGACCCATTATGGCAAAAACGGTGAAAGCCCTACCCAACGCCTTGCAAAGGTAGGATATCAATGGCGTATTTGGGCAGAAAATGTAGCAATGGGACAACCTAATGAAGAAAGTGTAGTCAAAGCTTGGATGGAAAGCCCTGGACATTGTGCTAATATAATGAACCCACAAGCAACTGAAATAGGGGTAGCCCGAACAGGACAGTATTGGACAATCTTGCTAGCCGCCCCCCGATAAAATAAAAGAGGAGCCAATGTTACCATTGGCTCCTCTTTTATTTTTTGTGTACTATTTCTAGTAATATTTTAACTTCTGTACAAATACTATCTCAGGTTTCCCATTGACAGACATTGTCTTCTTAGTCCAGTTCTTCTTCTTGTCGTAAACAAAGAGGTATGTTTCTGTTTTAGATACCTTACCTTCCTTGTCAAAGTATTTAACTTCTACAGCATTGTCGTTGGCATCGAAGGTAGAAACAACGCGCTGTTGCAAAGCGTTTTCAGCATCTACTACTCTCTTTTCTACAATATTCCCCTTGGCATCGTAGGTGAATAATACCTTTTTAGAGAGTTTCTCTTTGGAATAATGATTTTCTTCTGAAACTTTATTGTCGGCATTGTAGATGTAAACTATCTTTTCGTCGCAAATGCCTACCATACATTCTGAGCGTTCTATAAGACGATCGTTGGCATCATAAGCATTTAGTCGGCTCATAAATATTTCTCCGCTAGGAGTTTCTACATCATGACGTGTAAGGTTGCCACGCTCGTCGTACTCGTAGAGGTTTTTAGAGAGTAAAGTGTTTGAATCGTCTTTTGAAGCAGATTCGGAAAGGAGCCCTTTTTCGTCGTAGGTGTCTACGAAGTTAATAACAAGTCCGTTTTGTTTGGAAATCATTTTAACGGTATTCCCTTTCTTGTCGTATTGGACAAAAATCTCGGAGTTCATTGGTATTTGTTTGCCATCATCGGCAAGCTGGTATCCTGTTTGAAGGCTTGTTTTTACTTTTCCTTTGAGAGCTGCACGTTCCCAACCGCTTTTTTTGTTTGTCTGACCAAAAGCAATGGTAGTGGCCAAAAGAGCAATAGCTAAGATTCTTTTCATAATGATTTGAATTATAATTAAACTTTCAAGCGGCAAATGTACAAAAAAAGTGCCAAACTGCAAAAAGTTTAAAATGACAGATGTTCGATGAGCATTCGGTGAATGTTCGATGTGATTGTGCAATAGAGAGAATTCTCTCAGGAATTTCAGGAATTTCTACGTGTTGGGCTCCATGTGAAGGCTATTATGTCTGGAAGAATAGCTGAGAAATGCTTGGGTAGCTCCTTGTTTTTCTTGAATGTATTTCCGATTGATTTCGCCTATGGCGGCACGTTTCTCGGCTGAGGCTAACAAAGTGGTTAGCTTTTCGGCAAATTCTTCTTGAGTGCTCACTGAAAGTACGCCCCCTAAAGCTACTAATTCTTTAGCCTCGTTAAATTTCTGAAAGTTTTTCCCTATCAGTACAGGAATACCAAAGACTGCTGGCTCTAAAACGTTGTGTAATCCGGAAGAGCCCATACCACCGCCTACATAGGCTATATCGGCATAACTGTAGACTTTGGTGAGGATTCCAATAGTATCAATAATGAGCACTTCATAATCGGCGAGGTTTAGGGAGTTTTTCTTGCTAAAGAGGGCTACACTGCGGTCTAATTTCTGTTTGTTATTTTTTAGTACAGCTATTTCGACAGGGTTGATATTATGAGGAGCGATGATAAATTTTACATTTTCTTTGCAGGTGTTGATATACTGCAAGTAGATATCTTCATCGGCAGGCCACGAGCTACCGAATACGACGCAGAGGTTTTCTCCTTTAAACTGTGCTACAAAATCTAAATGATTGTCGCGCTGCAAGATTTCAGCTACACGGTCAAAACGGGTGTCGCCACTGACAGTTACATTCTGAAGACCTAAAGAATGCAGTAGGGTGGCTGAAAGTTGGTTTTGTACAAAGAAGTGGGTAAAACAGTGCAATGCTTTTCGCATCAGTCCGCCATAAGGTTTGAAGAATATTTGGTCTTTTCTGAAGTTGCCTGAGAGCAAATAGGTGGGTACTTGTGCTTTTTTGAGCTGAGAGAGATAGTTTAGCCAAAATTCGTATTTGACAAAGATAGCCATTGCAGGTTGTACTTTTTGTATAAATCTGCGTGCGTTGGCAGGTGTATCAAGGGGTAGGTAGAGTACAAGATCGGCATCGGGGGTGTTTTTTCTCACCTCGTATCCGGAAGGTGAGAAGAAGGTAAGGAGTATCTTATAGCCTTGTTTCCTAAGGGCTTTCATAATGGGTAGTCCTTGTTCAAATTCGCCTAATGAGGCGGTGTGCACCCAGACATAGGGTGCATTTGTTTGGTATTTTTGGTCAAGAGTAGTCCAAACTGTTTTCCGCCCGCGCACAAACAGACGTATCTTTTTGTTAAACAGGGCAATAAGGGGGAGTATTGCTTTAACGAGGCAAATGGAGAGTGAATACATTTATTGGTCGTTAGAGGGTTAGGGGGTGTAGGTTGTAAAAAGGTGCGAGTTTTTAGTCTCGCACCTTGTTACATAGTCCTATACGGTTAATTGTTAAAGGCTATTTTCTTTGGTAAATTTGACAATTTCGGAAATACGTCCGAAAGCTACGCCTACAACTGTATCGGCAGCTCCGTAGTAGACTGCTACTTTGTCTTCTTCGATAGAATGCAAGGCAGCACAAGGGAATACTACATTGGGCACATCGCCTGCTGTTTCGTAAGGGGTAGCAGGTGCCAAGAGGTAAGGCTGTGTGCGAGCTATGACTTTGCTAGGGTCTTCTAAATCTAATAGGGCTGCCCCCATAGAGTAGCGGAAACCGTTGCAAGTGTTAATCACTCCGTGATAGAATAGCAACCAACCGTCTTTGGTTTTGATAGGCACTGCACCGGCTCCTATTTTGGTGCATTGCCAAGCACTGTCTACAAATGGGGTTACTTTCATCACGCAGCGGTGTTCTCCCCAGTATTTCATATCGGGGCTGTAGCTAATGAAAATATCACCGAAAGGCGTATGTCCGTTATCGCTTGGACGGCTAAGCATTGCGTATTTTCCGTTGATTTTTTCAGGGAAGAGCACTCCGTTGCGGTTGAAAGGCAAAAAGGCATTTTCGCATTGGAAGAACTCTTTGAAATCGAAGGTGTAGGCAATACCGATGGTAGGGCCGCTGTAGCCGTTGCACCAAGTTACCCAATAACGGTCTTCGATGAAGGTTACACGTGGGTCGTACTTGTAATCGGAGGGGATGAAATCGGTATTTCCGGCTTTCATCACGATAGGTTCGTGGTTGATTTCCCAGTGAATAGCATCTTTGCTGAAACCTGCGAAGATGTTCATCTGCACGGCTTTGTTGTCGCAACGGAATACTCCTGCGTAGCCATCTTTAAAAGGTACTACAGCGGAGTTAAAAATACTGTTGGAGGTAGGGATATCGTACCTACCGATAATAGGGTTTTCGGAATAACGCCACATCACATCGGTACAACCTGCGGGGCGTTCTTGCCAAGGAATTTGATGACTCATTA
Organism: uncultured Capnocytophaga sp.; assembly: GCA_963519425.1. Classification (GTDB taxonomy): domain Bacteria; phylum Bacteroidota; class Bacteroidia; order Flavobacteriales; family Flavobacteriaceae; genus Capnocytophaga. The sequence goes on along the minus strand of CAUQNY010000070.1, from coordinate 1,626 downwards.
TTTTTTTAGTTATTAGTTATTCGGGTTAGAGGTTATTAAGGATTTTAATATATAATATCGTTCATAGTTGTAAACTCCTTGAATATTAAAAAGAGTTTGGTTATAAAACTTTGTCCATACTTTGTTATTTTGTATGTACTCCTTTATTTGGTTGTCATTTTCTATAAGTAATATCTCAGAAAATAGAAACCATTCCTCAAGCTGTCTCTTATAGCTTTCTAAACCTCTATTGTTATTATTTACAAGAAAATAGAATTTTGTCAGAAATTCTGGGGTAGAAATAGCATTAATAATATTCAATATTTGTTCCATAGTATTTCTTTCTCCTGAAAGAAAATCCCACAATTCACTAGCTAACAAAGTTTCTTCTTGTACAAAATACTTAGGCATATTTATAATAGAGTGAAAAAATCTATCTTTATTATAAGCAGTAGGAGTGTTGGGATTCTCAGTAGGGTCAAAAGGGAATCCTATATAAAATCTAATTTCCTTGTTAGGAAATAGCCTATATAAGGCTGCTTTTCCTTCTAAAATCTTCTGTTTTTCACCTCGCATTTCTCCTGAGTTGGGCTTTACAGATTTTAGTTCAATAGCAGTAATAGTATCATTTTCTTGTATAAAAACATCTGCCGAAAAGTCAATAGCTCTCACTAAAGAGGTATCAGTATTTTGAAAGATAATAGCATTTTCTCTTTGTAAGTTAGGTGTTTGCACAGTATTACTCAAATCAGTAATGAGTTCTGAAATATTGTCTTTTTGTTGCTGTGTAATGTACTGAGTTCCTAAACGTTTTGCTGTGTACTCTCTTTTTTCACCATTAGATAAGTGATGTGCTATATTTTCAAAAAATTGTTGGCCTAATGTAGTGTTTAATCCGTGTAACCAGCTACTTAATGTTATAAAAAAGGGCACATTACTTACTCCTCCTTGTAACTTATCAGTAAAAGCACTTAAGAAAGCTTCGTGAAAAGGAGCATTTCTATTACCTGAAGTATCTTCAGGAAATTTGTCAAATCGATTTACAAGTGTTTTTATTACTTCAAAAGCTATCTTTTCTTTTTGTAAATTGGTTAAAGCCATAAATCTTTTATTACTTTTCTTTCAAATGAAATATAATCTCAGCATATGCGTTTTTGTCTTTCTCGGTGCGATTCAGTACAGGGCGTTTGTATTGGTTTACAATACGCATTCCTGCTCGCTCAGCTATTTCGGGGTATAAGCCGTACTTGTCGTTGGCTACCAAAAATACATCGTAATCATCGGCTAGAAAGCGTTTGCTATTGGTAAGCACCTCAGCAATACCGGCTACATACATACGTTTGGCTTCCTGCCCTTGTCCTTTGTAAAGCGGGCCTATCTCTTTATCGTCATTGCGCTCAAAACCAAAAAGGTCGTAAGCATAAGCGTGTTGCTCGTGATAATCAATCAGCCCTACATAAGGAGGCGATGAGAAAATACCTTTTATTTGCTGTTTTCTTACTAAAGCGACAAACTCTGGCTTCTTATGCTCTAATGCCTCAAAGATGTCAATAGTACGGCTATCACCTTGCAAACACATCTGGTAGGTATTCGTACGCAATTCTTTAAATTGTTGCAAACGCTTGATAGTGTCTTTGGTGTAGGTTT